>JAFSQZ010000127.1 GCA_017446355.1 Neisseriaceae bacterium | reverse complement strand
TTTTATTGGAGTAGGAAAATGACAAATTTATGGTGGTTTTTGGCTGGGATGGTGTTGCCTTTGGTTTTTTTGTTCTCTTGCTGGTGGTCGATGCGAAAAGGCGAAAAAGCGTCTGCATGAAATCGTATCAGACTGGTTCGTCCAAAGATAAATTCTTGGTGTGGCGAAACGGCAAAATTCACGCAATCTTGCCGCAACTTTAAAGGAGATAGACCGTGAGTATTTGCCGTGTGTGTCGTAGAGAATATGACCCAAAATCGACAAAATATAACAATCCCTATTATTGTCCAGCATGCGACAAAGAGCGGATGGAGCGTATCGACAAGCGTTTTGCTGAATTGTTGGGTGAGTTCAAAAAATGAATGAGCGTTTAGTATGTTGGCTAATTCTACATCCTCTTGTTTTTGGTTTTTTTGCCGATACTGAAATTATCAAGAATATTCGTGAATGTGCTCGAAATGCAGGGATGGCACTTGGTTTATTTATTCGAATGGTATTAGGGTTGTGATGTATGAGTAAGTTGGACGATATACTGGCTACTGTTTTGGCTGTTGTGGTGTTTTTAGGTGGTGTGGGTATTATCTCTTTTATTATGGCAAAAACAGGAATTGGATTTCAATGTTTATTGCCATCAACATCGAAAGAACCGCTCACTCTCACGGAGGAGCATGTCATAGAACGCAACATTTCTGCACAGGCGTATGGTTTCAGTAACGATGATGCGGAAATTAAGTCAATAGAAGTTGATGGAAGAGAATGTATCGCCATTATTGGAACAAAACATTCAGCCATTTCTTGTAATTGGTCGAAATAAAGGCAGCCTTTCAGGTTGCCTTTTGAATGGATTAAGTAAATGAATAAACTTTTGAACCTATTGAAAATAGGTTTCGGTTTTTTGTTGTTTGTGTTGTTGTCGCCGATTTGGGTGTTTGAATGTATTTTTCATTTTACTGAAATACCATTTGAATTGTCTGAAACTTGGCGATGGTTGAGTTTGTTGATACTGGGGTTTGGGTGTTTTTTGTATATTGTGGTTAGGTTGTGAGAAAAGGCTGATTGCACTAATAATATTAGTACTGTTCATGAAAAATCTCCTAAATAAAAATGGTTAAGTTGGAAATCAAACGAACCATTAACCTATTGACAAATCTTGATAATGGTTTGTTTGAAAATGGATAATTGTTATCAAATAGTTACTGTTTTTTCTTAATAGTAGTAGGAAAAGTAGTAGCGAGATAACACCATCGTACCATGTTAGGAGATTTTTCACCCATTTAAGATATTGTTTTTATTGACAAAAAAGCAAGTACCAAGAAAGTGCAAAATGAAATCCAAAATGCTTTTGACGGCGTTATGTAACGCTGTTTTTTGTTTCTGCTCCAATGGGCGTTTTCAGGTTGCCTGTCCATTTCGCATGGAGCGGAAAATAGGCAACCTGAAACCTTTTTCAATGGAAGAAAAACGATGAAAAAAATTATGTGTGCGGCGTTGTGTTTTGCGCCGTTTTTTGTTTCTGCTCAACCGTTGAATTTCAATGCGATGGCGAAAAAATGTGCCAAAGACATTGAGCCTATGACTTTTCAAGCGATTGCGAGAACGGAAAGTGGTTTTAATCCGTATGCGATTGGTGTGGTTTCAGGCAGCCTGAAAAGGCAACCTGAAAACAAAGCCGAAGCCCTTGCGGCGGTACAGCAACTCAAAAGATTTTGAGAATTCCTACAAGAAATGGCATCCGGGAGAAAACATTCCTGCA
>JAFSQZ010000126.1 GCA_017446355.1 Neisseriaceae bacterium | reverse complement strand
ACAAGATGGTTTTTTTAAATACAGCGTAGACTTTGATGCATTGGCAAAGCTGCCTGAATGGGAAAATGATGAAATTGGTGCGATTTGTTGCTCACGTCCAACCAATCCTACGGGCAACGTGTTAACCGATGATGAAATGACTAAATTAGATGCACTATCACGCGAACACAATGTGCCTTTAATTGTGGACAATGCTTACGGTGCGCCGTTTCCCAATATTATTTATCGCGATGCGACATTGAAATGGCATCAAAATATGGTGTTGTGTTTCAGTTTGTCTAAAATTGGTTTACCTGGCGTGCGTACAGGAATTGTGGTGGCGAATGAAGAAATCATCACAGCATTGAGCAGTATGAATGCGATTATCAACCTTGCACCTACGCGTTTTGGCGCGGCTATTGCTGCACCAATGTTGCAAGATGGCAGCCTGAAAGATTTGGCACTTAAACATATTCGTCCG
Organism: Neisseriaceae bacterium; assembly: GCA_017446355.1. Taxonomy (GTDB): domain Bacteria; phylum Pseudomonadota; class Gammaproteobacteria; order Burkholderiales; family Neisseriaceae; genus RGIG3394. Next base: position 6,838 of record JAFSQZ010000126.1, on the reverse strand, counting down.
TTTTATCAAAATCAAGCTGAATATGCCATTTCTTTGTTAAAACAAGAATTTAAAGATTATCCTTTAAGCATTCATCAACCAGAAGGAGCCATTTTCTTATGGCTTTGGTTTGAAGATTTGCCCATTAGCACGCAAGAATTGTATGAGCGTCTTAAAGCGCAAGGCACGCTGATTATTCCTGGTGAATTATTTTTTGTGGGTTTGGACACCAGCGATTATCCACACGCAAAACAATGTATCAGAATGAGTATTGCCGCCGACAAAAATACGTTAAAACAAGGAATTACCACTATTGGTAAAGTCGTTCGTTCCTTGTACAATCAAGATTAAACCTTTTCAGGCTGCCTGAAAACACACACTAACAAACACAGAAAAGAGTAGAAAATGAAAACCTTACGCTTTACCAAAATGCACGGTTTAGGCAATGATTTTATGGTGATTGACGGCGTTAACCAAACGTTTACGCCAAACGCTGAACAAATTCAACAATGGAGTAATCGCCACACAGGCATTGGTTTTGACCAACTATTATTGGTGGAAAAAAGCGAACAAGTTGGTGTGGATTTTCGTTATCGCATTTTTAATGCTGATGGTGGTGAAGTGGAACAATGTGGCAATGGTGCGCGTTGTTTTGTGAAATTTGTTAGCGAAAAAGGTTTAACCGATAAAAAAGAAATCATTGTGCAAACCGCCAAAGGCTTGATTTCTCCACGTTTAAACGACAACGGTTTAATCACGGTCAATATGGGTAATCCACGTTTTTCAGCTAATGATGTTCCTTTTGTGTTGCGTGCAAACGAACAAGATGCGGACACCAGCTATATTGTGGTCAATGGCATTGACAGCGCGAAAATGGCAATTTTAAGTATGGGCAATCCACACGCCGTAATGCTGGTAGACGATGTTACAACAGCACCTGTTGCCAACTGGGGCGCGGCTTTGCAACAACACCATCGTTTCCCTGAACGCGTAAATGTCGGTTTTATGCAAATTTTGGACGACCACCACATTAAATTACGCGTTTTTGAACGTGGTACAGGAGAAACCCAAGCGTGTGGCACAGGCGCGTGTGCAGCCGTCGTTGCAGGCGTGCGTTGGCAATTATTAGCACAAGACAAAGACGTACAAGTCAGCTTACCAGGTGGCGATTTATTTATTCGTTACACCGCCGATAATCAAGTTTTGATGACAGGCGAAGCGTGTAGCGTTTTTGAAGGTGAAATCGCGCTGTGATGACGACTTTTTTTTCACACTTGCCCACACTTGCGCTATTGATTTACGGCGCACTGTTTGTGTTTTTTTCCCTAAAAAGTCGGCAACATCAATGGTTGATGGGAAGCTTGGTGGTTGCATTGATTATTGGGGTCGCATCTTCTTGGGTGTTGCCCAATATTCTTGGGTTCACGCATTTACCGAACGCGTTTTTGTTGCACACTTATTTATTTCTTGCCAGCCCCCTATTCTATTTCACGCAAATGCGCAGGCTGCCTGAAAAAAAACAATGGCAAAATCAGCAACAACACGTTTTTCTCACACTTTTTGCCAACAGTTTATTGAGTATTCATTTAAGTTTTATCTTATTTGCTGCCTTAATTTACCACGCTTATCCACAAGGATTTAGCGTGTGGGCTGGCACGTTTTTACTGCAACTTTACGTAAGCGAACCGCTGATTTTATACGCGCTACAAGCCTATTTAATGTTACTGTTTTACTCGCATCGCCGACTTTGCGAACAACGTGCCGACTTAACCAGTGTGCCACAATTAGAAGGTGGACTACTCTTAATGCTGATGTGGCAAGTCGCCTATGTTTATGCACGTTTTTTATTGTGATGTTTCAGGCTGCCTGAAACCTTTTATTTCTCTTATTTATTTTGATTGATACCATTATGACACAACAAACCATCACTTATCTTAAAGACTACACCACACCTACTCATTTAGTGGACACCATTCATTTACTTTTTGATGTTTTTGCCGACAAAACACGCATCACATCACGCCTAAACGTGTTGCCACAACAACAAAACACCACGTGGACATTAGCAGGCAGTGCCAAATTATTGCGTCTTGCCATCAATGGAGAAACGCTGCCTGAAACTGCTTATCAACTGGACACAGACAAAGAACGTTTAATCTTGTCCCACTTACCAACCGAATCCTTTGAATTACTGATTGAAACCGAAGTTGAACCACAAAAAAACAAAACATTCAATGGTTTATATGAAAGTCAAGGCAATTTATACACGCAATGCGAACCAGAAGGTTTTCGTACCTTTACCTTTCACCCAGACCGTCCAGATGTGATGAGTGTCTTCACCACAGAAATTCGTGCCGACAAAACCCAATTTCCAGTTTTGCTTTCCAATGGCAACTTAATTCAACGCGGTGATTTAGCAGACAATCGCCATTTTGCCATTTGGCACGACCCATTTGCCAAACCCTCTTATTTATTTGCCCTAGTCGCAGGACAACTCTCTGCTAAACAAGATGTGTTCACCACACAAGATGGACGCGAAGTCAAAATTGCCTTTTTCACGCGTGAACACGATATTGATAAAGTAGATTTCGCCATTGAATCCTTGAAAAATGCAATGAAATGGGACGAAACCCGTTTTGGTTTAACTTATGATTTAGACGTATTTATGGTGGTTGCCGTCAGCGACTTCAATATGGGCGCAATGGAAAACAAAGGCTTAAATATTTTCAACACCAAATACGTTTTAGCCGATGCACAAACCGCCACTGACAGCGATTTTGAAGGCGTAGAAAGCGTGATTGGACACGAATATTTCCACAATTGGACAGGCAATCGCATCACGTGTCGCGACTGGTTTCAACTTTCACTCAAAGAAGGTTTAACCGTCTTTCGCGACCAAGAATTTTCAGGCGACCGAGCCAGTCGTGCGGTACGCCGTATTGAAAACGTCCGCGTTTTACGCACTCATCAATTTGCCGAAGATGCCAGCCCAATGGCTCACCCTGTCCGCCCTGAAAGCTATGTAGAAATGAATAATTTTTACACCATGACCGTGTACGAAAAAGGTGCAGAAGTCGTGCGTATGTACCACACTTTCTTGGGCGAAGAAGGTTTCCAAAGAGGTATGCGTTTATACGTTGCGCGACATGATGGACAAGCGGTAACGTATGATGATTTTCGTGCAGCAATGAGTGATGCCAACCAAATGGATTTTAGTCAATTTGCGCTATGGTATTCACAAGCAGGCACGCCCACTTTAAACGTTTCAGGCAGCCTGAAAGACAATATTTACACATTAAGCGTACAACAAATCCTGCCTGAAACGCCTGATAAACAACCGAAAAAAGCGATGATGATGCCTTTAAAAATCGCATTATTTAACGAACACGGTGAAAAAATCCCTTTCGCGCTTTCAGACAGCCAAAACGAACAAACCGAAACCGTACTGTGCATCAATCAAGACGTGCAACATTTTAATTTTAAAGTTAACGCAAACAACATTATTCCATCATTATTACGCGGTTTTTCCGCGCCCGTGCATTTGCGCTACGAATACAGTGATGACGAATTAGCCCTTTTATTGGCACACGATGATGACGCATTTGCACGTTGGGAAGCAGGGCAAACCCTATTTCGCCGAGCCATTGCCGCCAACGAACAAGCCCTGATACAACAACAAAACCTGCCTGAACACACCACGCTTTTAAACGCCTTAAAAACCGTGTTAACCAGCGAAATTACCGACCCAGCTTTTGTGGCGTGTTTACTGCAAGTCCCTGCCGAAAACGAACTTTGGGCAGAAGGGAACAACATTGACCCCACTCGCCTATCCATTGCACGTGATGCCTTATTAGACAGCATCGCACGTGAATTGAATGTAGAACTGCTTGCCAATGCCTTAAATGCGCGTGAACAAGAAAATGCCAGCAAACGTGGACAAAGCATCGCCTATTATGAATACACGCCCAAAGACGCAGGCTTACGCGCCTTACAATACGCTTGCCTTGCCTACGTTTACCGTTTTGACGAAACCGCAACCATCAACCAAATCTATGATTACTACGATGAAATCGCACGTAAAAATATGACGCACGAATGGGGAATTCTCAACACCATCAACCACAATATGAGCGACAAACGCAACCAACTACTTGACCGTTTTGCTGCCAAATATGCCAACCAAGAATTAGTGATGGACAAATATTTTGCCCTGATTGCCAACTCACGCCGTGCCGACACGCTAGACCAAGTTCAGGCAGCCTTAAAACACCCACAATTTAATCTCACCAACCCCAACAAAGTCCGCGCACTGATTGGTAATTTCACACGAAACACCCCACATTTCCACGCCAAAGACGGTTCAGGTTATCAATTTGTTGCCCAATATATTCGTGAAATTGATGCATTCAATCCACAAATTGCAGCCAATCTTGCCAAATCATTTTCACTGTTGCCCCGTCTAGAAAGCGACCGACAAACCAAAATGCGCGAACAACTGACCGAACTTTGCGCCTTGCCCAACCTTTCCAAAAACACACGCGAAGTGGTGGAAAAACTTTTGGCATAAACCCAAGTAAAAAATCTAGTGTTGTTGACAACATTACCAAAACGGTTTCAGGCAGCTGATATTTCAGGCAGCCTGAAACATACTTAATTTTTTCTTTTGAAAGCCACAACTAATGATAGGACTCATCATCATCACTCATCACACCATTGGCGATGCATACAGAGGTTTAGCAACGCACTTTTTTCCCAATGAAACATGGGAAAACGTAAAAATTGTGGGCGTAGACAATGACGACAGTCATGAAATGGTTATAGAAAAAATTGAACAAGTGTTGCCCATTTTGCAACAAAGTGCAGGCATTTTAATGCTTGTTGATATTTTTGGTGCAACACCCTGTAATGCTGTCTTAAAATTGGTTGATTCTCAAAAAATGGCTATGCTAACAGGCTTAAATGCACCAATGTTAATCAAAGCCGTACAATATGCCAAAAGCAGCCAAAACTTAACAGATTTTGTGCATATTGTACAAAATGCAGCCATTCAAGGCATTATCAGGCTGCCTGAAAGTGATGAAACTAATATTTAATTTTCAGGCAGCCTGAAAACATCAATATTATATTTATTGTATTCAAAAAACATTATGCAAAAACAAACCATTCAAATCATCAATAAATTAGGACTACACGCACGCGCTTCCAGTAAATTCACGCAAACTGCCGCACCTTTTCAATGCGAAATTTGGGTAACGCGCAAAGATAAGCGCGTAAACGGCAAAAGCATTATGGGCTTAATGATGTTGGCAGCGGCACAAGGCACAGAAATTGAAATTGAAACCGATGGTGTAGACGAAGTCGCCGCAATGCAAGCCTTGACAACACTTATCAACGATTACTTTGGCGAAGGAGAATAACAATGATTGTGTTGCACGGTTACGCCGCAGGCAAAGGCATTGCGATTGGTCGCGCCCATTTAGTCATACGTGGTTCAAATGAAATCCCACAATACACGCTGCCTGAACAAGAAATTGACAACGAAATAGAGCGTTTTGAAACCGCCATCAAACAAACACGCAAACAATTAGAACAATTGCGCAACGCCATTCCTGAAAACGCACCAGCAGAATTAGGTATGTTTGTTTCCTTGCATTTAATGTTGCTCAATGATGTAAGTTTATCACGCGAACCCATAGACAAAATTACCGAACAACACATCAATGCCGAATGGGCATTAAAAATCCAAACCAATGATTTATTAAAACAATTTAACCAAATGGACGATGAATACTTGCGTGCGCGCCAACAAGACGTTGCCCAACTGGTTGAACGCATTCAAAAAAACCTAGCCAAACAAAATCCCGAACTCAATTTAGACAGCGCGTTTTTAGACGACACCATTTTAATCGCCAAAGATTTATCGCCAGCAGACACCGTATTTTTCAAAGACCAAGAAAAATTAGAAGGCTTTGTAACCGATGTAGGCGGACCGACCAGTCACACAGCGATTTTAGGACGCAGCCTGAATATTCCATCGGTTATTGGTTTAGGCAACGCCATTCAATTGATTAACGAACAAGAATGGTTAATTGTAGACGGCATCAAAGGCTTGCTGATTATCAATCCTGATGAACTGGTACTCACACACTATCGTCATCAACAAAAACAACTCATCAAACACACACGCGCACTCAATAAACTCAAAAAAGACACCGCCACCACACAAGATGGTGAAGACATTGAACTATTTGCCAACATTGAAAGCATAGACGACATCAAAGCCCTACACAATGTCGGTGCAGATGGTGTCGGACTCTTACGCACCGAATTTCAATACCTCAACCGCGACACCCTGCCTGATGAAGAAGAACTTTATCAAACATACAGCAACATCGCCAAAAAACTCAAAGGCAAACCCTTAACCATACGCACCATTGATTTAAGTGTAGACAAAAAACCACGTTGGTTTTCAGGCAGCATATCAAATAACGTGAACAACCCTGCTTTGGGCTTAACGGGCATTCGTCTTTGTTTGGCAGAACCGATGATGTTTCAATGTCAAATTCGCGCCATTTTACGCGCCACGCAACACGGAAAAATCAAAATAATGTTTCCAATGATTACCAGTGTTACCGAACTCAAACAAAGTCTAGATCATCTAGAAACCGCCAAACAACAACTCATCGAACGCAACGAAACCTTTGATGAAATAGAAATCGGCTGTATGATTGAAATCCCCTCTGCCGCGCTCACCGTTGCCACCTTACTCAAACACGTTGATTTCATTTCCATTGGTACCAATGACTTAATTCAATACACCCTATCCGTAGATCGCAACGATGACAGCGTCAGCTACCTT
>JAFSQZ010000125.1 GCA_017446355.1 Neisseriaceae bacterium | reverse complement strand
TTCTTTGGATACGGCGACACGATTGGCACGTTATTTATTCCAAGAGTTTTGGATACCTGATGGTAGCAAAGAATATCCCGCATGGAAAAAAACTTTGGCGAATAAATACGTTGCCACACTGATTACAGTGATTTTGGGTGTGGCATTAGGTATGGGTGGATATACCTTGATTTGGCCTTTATTTGGTGCGGCAAATCAATTATTGGCTGTCTTGGCATTGCTTACTGTGTGTATTTGGTTAGGCAAAATGGGTAAAAACAATAAAATGTTTTATGTGCCAATGATTTTTATGTTTTTTGTTACCCTAACTTCGTTATTGATTACGGCGCATTTGAAAATCAAAGCGATTATGGCAGGTGGCAATATTTTTGGACCTGTATTGCAATTGATTTTGGCAGTGGTGTTACTCGTATTGTCCTTGATTTTAGCAATGAAAGGTCTTAAAACCATGAAACAAAAAAATGCCTAACAGATAATGATGTCAGTAAAACGCTCATCAATACGATGAGCGTTTTTATGTTTTGTTGTGCTTTGTTCAAAATAACACGGTTTGCAAGCGTTTTAGTGTTCAATCAATCTCTTTATCTTTATTTGTTTGAATATAAAAATAAATCCATATTAACTGATGTTATCAATAGCAATAATTTTCAGGCAGCCTGAAAAAATCTTTATTTGGGCGTGGTTTTGTGTTTTAAACTGTTTTACAATAAGCACTTTTTATTTTGTTGTGCACAAAACAAGAGGATATGTGTTATGCAACAGTCGTTATTAAATAATCCCAAAGATGTGGAATTGGTTGCTGATGTTGAATTTATGATGGGTGCGTTATATCAAATTTTGGAAACGCATTCTGATGAAATTATTGTCAATACTTTAAAAATTATTGAAAAAGCCCACGATTCAAGCAAGGTGATTACTGATTTATTGCCGTCTTTAAGTGAAACGCAAACAGGGAATTTGATTTCTGCTGTGGGTATGTTTGCGCAAATTTTAAATATTGTGGAAGACGTGCATCATGAACGCCGTCGTCGCACGCACGAATTGGCTGGACACGATTGTTTTGAAGGCAGCGTGGTGGAAACCATCAAAAAATTACAACAAACAGACTTGTCTGGTGAAAAAGTTCAGGCAGCCTTAAATGCGATGCAAATTTCTGCGGTGTTAACGGCACACCCCACAGAAGTACAACGTCAATCCACTTTGGTGTTGCACCGTAAAATTCGCTCACTGTTGGCAAAACGTGAATGGTGTCGTTCGCCCGATGAATTAGCAGATTTGCGTGCTGATTTGGAACGCGTGTTGTTAACCTTGTGGCAAACCAGTGAAACACGTCATTTTAAAGTAAGCGTGAAAAATGAAATTGATAATGGTGTAAACATTTTTCCAATGAGTTTTTTCCAAGCGATTCCACAACTTTATCGCCGTATGGAAAAACAATTTCAGGCAGCTTATCCCGATATCAGTATTCCTAACTTACTGCAAGTAGGCGGTTGGGTTGGTGGCGATCGCGACGGTAATCCTTTTGTGAATGCACAAACATTGCGTACAGCATTTACGCGTCATGCAGAAGCTTTGTTTCACTTCTATCGCCGTGAATTAGATGCTTTGTATCAGGAATTGCCTTTGTCTGTGCGCCGCGTATCAGTTTCTGATGGTGTTTTATTGTTGTCGGCAAAATCGCCAGATACCGATGTAGCACGTCAAGAAGAACCTTATCGTCGTGCGATTGCGTATATTTTGTCGCGTTTGATTGCCAAAGCACACGTTTTGGGATTGTCATTGGGTTGCCGTTTTGGTTTAGGCGAGCCTTACGCGTCTGCTGATGAATTTTTAGATGATTTACGTGTATTGCAAAATAGTTTACGTGAAAATGGTAGCGAGATGCTGGCTGAAGGTCATCTTGCTGATTTGATTCGCACAGCATCTATTTGTGGCTTCCATTTAATGCCATTGGATTTGCGTCAACACGCTGAAAAACACACCAATGTAGTGGCAGAATTATTTCAACAGGCTGGTTTGGAAGATTTTGATGCACTCAACGAAGAAGAAAAACAAGCCGTATTGTTGCGTGAATTACAAAGCCCACGTCCTTTATTCAGTCCTTTTACACAATACAGCGAAGAAACACGCTATGAACTGGATATTTTCCACGAAGCTTTAAAAGTCAAACAAGACTTTGGTGAACAAGCGATTTCTCAAAGCATTATTTCCAATTGTGAGCGACCAAGCGATATGCTGGCTTTGGCATTGATTTTGAAAGAAACAGGTTTATTGTGTGTACAAAACGGTAAGCCCAAATCGCGCATCAATATTGTGCCACTGTTTGAAACCATTGAAGCATTAGAAAACGCTTGTCCAGTGATGCAAACAATGTTCTCTTTGACTTGGTATCGTGCATTTATTGAAAGTCGTGACAACATTCAAGAAATTATGTTGGGTTATTCCGATTCCAATAAAGATGGTGGTTACATCACCAGCACTTGGGGTTTATATCAAGCTGAATTAGGATTGGTGGACTTGTTTAAACAACACGGCGTGAGAATGCGTTTATTCCACGGTCGTGGTGGCAGTGTTGGACGTGGTGGTGGTCCTTCTTATCAAGCGATTTTGGCGCAACCAGCAGGTAGCGTTATGGGACAAATTCGCATTACCGAACAAGGTGAAGTCATCACCAATAAATATGGCGACCCAAGCAATGCACGCCGTAATTTAGAAGCTTTGGTTGCGGCAACTATGGAAGCAACGATGCTGCCTGAACAATCAAATCCTGATGTTGAATTGATGAATGCCTTGTCAAAAAGTGCGTTTAATCACTATCGCGCCTTGATTACTCGTGAAGGTTTTATTGATTATTTCTTGCAAACCAGTCCCATTGAACAAATTGCCAGTCTGAATTTAGGTTCACGTCCAGCCAGTCGCAAAACTTTGGCACGTATTCAAGATTTACGCGCGATTCCTTGGGTGTTCTCGTGGACGCAAAACCGCTTAATGTTGCCTGCTTGGTACGGTTTTGGTTCTGCTGTTGCCGAATTATCCGAAAAAGATTCAGGCAGCCTGAAAGCCTTGCAAGAACATGCGCAAAATAATCCATTTTTCCGCACAATGTTGTCCAATATGGAACAAGTGATGGCGAAAACCGATTTAACCATTGCTGAACACTACGCACAGTTAAGCCAAGACGAACAAAATGGCGCAGACATTTTTGCCGCCATCAAAGCGGAATATCAACGCTCTCGTCAGGCACTTTTGCAAATTCTACAAACCGAAGAATTGCTGACGGATAACCGTGCATTAGCGCGTTCTTTGTCATTGCGTATTCCTTATTTGAATGCGTTGGGCAGTTTGCAAGTGGCATTGTTGCGTCAATTACGTCAAGACCCAAACAATCAAAACATTTTGCGTATGGTGCATCAAACCATTAACGGTGTTGCCAAAGGTTTACGCAATACGGGTTAATTATTTTCAAATAAAATCAGGCTGCCTGAAAGATTTTCGTGTTTCAGGCAGCCTTTTGATGAGCAATTAAAGTATGCTGCCTGAAAATTGTACAACATCAGTTTTATTAACCAAGTAAAAAGAAAAAGAGAACAATATGTGGTTTAAACAAATTCGTTTATTTCAATTTAATCCTGATTCGCTGCCTGAAAACGAAATTTTAGAAGAAAAATTAGCACAAGAAAGTTTCGTCCCTGTTGCAGGATTAGATTGGTTCAGTGAAGGTTTTACATCACCATATGATTTTTCGGCGCAACAAATTTTTGCTGCTGAACAAAGCGTACTTATTTGTTTAAAAAAAGCCGATAAAGTATTACCTGCTGCGGTGATTCGAGATTTATTGGCAGAAAAAGTGGCTGAAATTCAAGAAAATGAACACCGTCAAATCGGCAAAAAAGAAAAACAAGAATTAAAAGAACAACTCATTGACACATTATTACCACGCGCTTTTGTGCGTTCATCACGCGTTTTTGCACTTTTGGACAAAAAAAATGGCTTATTGTTGGTTAACACAGCCAACGCCAACAAAGCAGAAAACTTGTTGGCAAAATTGCGCGAAGCATTGGGCGGTTTAGAAGCTTATTTACCACAAACACAAACCTCACCAGCAGTGTTGATGACACAATGGTTAAAAGAGGGTGTTTGTGAAAGTAGCAGCTTTGAATTGGACGATGAAGTAGAGTTAAAAGGGCAGGGCGATGTTGTATCCGTGGTTAAAATGTCCAAGCAAGATTTAACAGCAGAAGAAGTGGCGCAACATCTACAATCGGGTAAATACGTAACACAAATGGGTTTAGTGTGGCGCGACCGTATCTCCTTTATTTTGACCGAAGATTTTGCACTAAAACGCATTCGTTTTTTGGATATCTTACAAGATGAATTGGCACAAACAGGTGAAGATGCAGAAAGTTTAGCCATCGCTTCACAATTATTGTTCAGCGAAAACTTGTCTTTATTGATTGCTGAATTGGTGCATTGTTTAGATGGTTGGTTGCCACGTCAGTAATGCCAAATATCAAAACATCACACCATTCACTATTTTGAATAAAGCGAAGAGATATTTATAAAAAGATTCTTCGCTTACATTCAAAATGACAAATACTGAAAAACTGAATTTCTGCGAGCGAAGCTAAAAAGATATGCTCATAGCGTGGTAATCTCTCAACTGCGGAGAATAAACCTTGTGATAAATAGCAATAACACAGATTAAATCAGGAGATTGCCACGACTTGACTATCGTCAAGTCTTGCAATGACAGAAATTTTGAAATCTTTCAGGCAGCCTGAAACGTTTATTTAACTTCGCTCTTAAATATTTTAATCATTCAAGAAAAGTTTTCTGTTTCAATCAAAAGATGACCGTTATCCGTTTTCGTGGTTTCTTAATGAGATA
>JAFSQZ010000124.1 GCA_017446355.1 Neisseriaceae bacterium | reverse complement strand
TTATTCACTAAAGAGAAGCTTTGATTCTCTTTTACTTTGTTTGAATTTTATATCTATTTTTAGAATCTACTATTTTTTTAAATATATAGTTATATCCCCTACTGTAGATTAGGTAGAATAAAAAATATGAAAACAGTATGACCAAATAGTTCATTGATACATTTTTCATAAATTATCCGTTATTTCTTTGTTCCTTTATTCTTTAATTAAGATGTTAAGGTTTCTCTATATTTAATAATCAGTTAAAAATTTTTCAGGCTGCCTGGTCACATATGCCTCCCCTTGTGGCATTCCAATAACACAGTAAGGGGGCATTGAGTTTGCTTTCTAATTGTGCGATGACTTTTTGGGTGTCATCAAATAGTTGAGGCGGTTGTTTGTATGTTATTTTTGATGTTTCCATTGCGTGTTCTTTTTATGAGAAGTTTCTGCAAAATCCTATTTTCCATTATTCGTTATTTTGAGCAATGCGAAAAATCTTTATAAGCACAATAGAGGTTAATTTGCTCCAACTTTTTGGTGGTATTCAAAATAGCTTAACGCTTGGCACTGATTTGCTGCTATTAATCCTTATTTGTGTTTCACAAGAATGCTACAATAAATATAGGTTTTAAATATCATCGTGTTTAATGCGTGATAAGAAACTTTTTGCTCGTTCATGTTTGGGATGATTGAACAATTCATCGGGCGACCCTTGTTCTGCAATGACACCACCGTCCATCACAACCACAATATCCGCTACGTCCAGCGCAAATTTGATTTCATGTGTTACCACTACCATGCTCCACCCTTCGGTTGCGAGTTGTTTCATGGTCAAGAGCACATCATTAACCAATTCTGGGTCAAGTGCGGAGGTGGGTTCATCAAACAACATCAATTCAGGCTGCAATGCCAAAGCACGTGCAATACCAACACGCTGTTGTTGTCCACCCGAAAGTTGATGGGGGTACAAATCGGCTTTATCTGCTAACCCTACTTTTTCTAGCAATGCAAGTCCTTCTGTGCGTGCCACATCTTTGGATTTGCCTTGTACTTGAATGGGAGCTTCCATAATGTTTTCCAACGCCGTTTTGTGTGGAAACAGATTGTATTGCTGAAACACCATGCCCGATTTGCGGCGCAATGCGAGAATGTCTTTTTTACTGGGTTTGTTGGCAAAATCCACGCTGACAATCGGTTCGCGCTCAAAGCAAATGGTGCCTTGTTCAGGAATTTCCAGTGCATTCAGGCAGCGGAGAAATGTGGTCTTACCCGAACCCGATGGCCCTAAAATGACCACCACTTGCCCTTTGTTAATATTTAAATCAATGCCACGCAAAATGACATTATTACCAAAAGTTTTGTGTATATTTTTAATTTGTATCATGATTTTCTTTCCAATATGTTTTCAGGCTGCATATTCCAAGAGAGCTGGCAGCCTGAAAACTACCGTGCCACATGTCTATCAAAATGTTTTTCCAAACGCGCTTGTACCACAAATAATACCCAGCAGAAACACCAGTATACCAAGCCGACTTCAATGTACACAGGTAAAAAGTCATACGACATATTGGCATATTGTTGTGCTACACGGAACATTTCGGTTACGGTTACAAACGATGCCAATGATGTTTCTTTGAATAAGCCAATGAAACTATTACTCAACGGTGGTACAGCAACGCGCAAGGCTTGTGGTGCGATGATGCGGCGGAAAGTTTGCATATACGTCATGCCAATAGAAAAACTCGCCTCCCATTGTCCTTTGGGAACGGACAAAATAGCGGCACGGACGGTTTCGGAACCATATGCGCCTACGTTGAGTGAGAAACCAATAATGGCGGCAGGAATTGGGTCAATAAAAATATTCATTGCAGGCAAGCCGTAAAATACAATCGCCAGTTGCACGACCATAGGTGTACCGCGAATAATGGAAATATACATACGTAAAATGGTCAATACGATGCGATGAAATATGCCGCCTTTGGGCATAACACGCACAATGGCAACTGCGGTGGCAATCATCATGCCAATAATAAATGAGGCAATCGCAAGTGGCACAGAAACCATGAAACCAGATTTGACGATGGGTAAAAATGCGTCCATGACCAAAGTGGCGCGAGTATCGGTCATAAAAGGGAGAGAAGCAAGAAATTGGTGTAACACGAGCTTGTCCTTAATTTGTGTGTTTCAGGCTGCCTGAAAACGGGATAAAGTAATTAATATATAGTCGTTTGAAATAAAATAATACAGTGTTGCCAGCTTAGATGTACGCATCGGTTGCTATCGCTTTGTCTGTGTTAATTTGAAACAACTATAAAAATAAGCAAAGTGTTCAGGCTGCCTGAACCTGAACACTTTTATTATTTAATCAATTATTTAATCAATTATTTAACACTAACATCTTTACCGAAGAATTGTTCGCCCAATCTTTTCAGCGTACCGTCTTCATGCAATGCTTTTGTTGCTTCGGATAATTTTGCCAATGCCTCATCGTTACCTTTATTAACAATCAAACCCGCACCAACTTTTTGTTCTTTTGGTGCAGTCCAAACAATCTTCAAGCCAGAATCGGGATTTTTCTTCAAATAATCCAAGAAAGACAACTCATCATTTAATGTCAGTTCAGCACGTTTTTGTTGTACCAAAGTCAGGGCTTGTGCCATACCATCAACAGGGACGATTTCAGCTTGTGCTTCACGCGCCATTTCGCCATAGTTGCTGCTCAATGTTTGCGCAGCCTTAATACCTTTGATGTCTGCCAATGATTTAAAACGGTCATCATCTGCACGCACCATCATCGCTGCGCCACTCCAAGTATAGGATTCAGCTTTGTCAAAAGTGGCTTGACGTTCTGGCGAGGTTAAAGCAACTTGGTTGGCAACAATATCAAAACGACCTGCTTTCAAACCTGCCATCATACCGTCCCATTGCGTTTCTTTAAATTCCACTTGCACGCCTAATTTTTCTGCTACGGCACGCGCAACTTCTACATCATAACCCGTTAATTTGCCACTTTCGTCATGATAAGTAAATGGTGCGTAAGTACCTTCTGTACCAACAGTAATTACACCTTTGTTGTTGATGCGTTCAATCAGACTACCAGCTATATTGGCTTGTGTAGGTGCAGTATTGTTTACAGTCGAAGCAGCTGATGCATGTGTGGTTGCAGAACTTTTCTGACCGCCACAAGCGGCTAATAAAACCAGAGCAACAACAGAGAATAAAGTTTTTTTCATGATATATTTTCCTTTCCGTATTAATTTTTGATAATGCACATTTTATTGGAATAATTTTATTTTTCTAAATAGAAAATCGTTATATACCTTATTACGAAAAGCAGTTATTGTAAGGGAGCATCATTATCCACCCATTTTTATGTCATACATTGCATTAAATCTACGGCTTGCTATGATTTGTGGATTGAAGCGTTTAAAACGGTAAAAACGGCTGAACCCTTATTGGGGAGTTGTGCGAATTTGCTTGATGATAACAATCTTTCAGACAACCTTAATGTTTTTACGTTTATTGTGTTCATAGCGTTTGAGTAACAAAATCAACACAATAGACATACTGACGAAGCCGCTTAATACCGTTAAAAAAACGTGCCAGCCAAAAGCGGAGTAGATAAAACCTGGCAAGAAGCTGCCTAACGCGCCACCACAATAATAGGAACTGATGTACATTTCATTGGTAATGGGTTTATGTGATGACGTTTTTTTATTGATGTATGAAGTGGCAACTGAATGGGCGGTGAAGCTGCCAAAAAACAATTGTTGATAAGAATAAAATTGAAAATTGCTCAATGTGCAGCAGTTGCAGAGAAATAAAGTAAACCATTAAACCAAACAACACCGCATTTTCAGGCTGCCTGAATGTTGTTAATGACTGTTTTCTTTGTTGTTTTCGGCTATTTGTAAGGCTTTTTGAATGTCTACGGCGACAATGCGTGATACGCCTTTTTCTTGCATGGTTACACCGACCAGTTGTTCCGCCATTTCCATTGTTAAGCGGTTGTGGGAAATGTATAAAAACTGGGTTTGTTGCGACATTTCTTTGACCAGCTGACAAAAACGGCTGGTGTTGGCATCGTCTAGTGGCGCGTCTACTTCGTCCAGTAAACAGAAAGGTGCTGGATTGAGCGCGAATAGGGCAAATACTAAACTCATTGCGGTTAGGGCTTTTTCGCCACCGCTTAATAAGTGAATGGTGCTGTTTTTCTTGCCAGGTGGACGCGCCATAATGGATACACCTGCATTCAGTAAGTCATCGTCAGTTAAGTGTAAAGTGGCTTCACCACCACCAAAAAGCGTTGGGAAGAAGGTTTGCATTTTTTGATTGACGGTGTTAAAGGTTTCTTGGAAACGGTTTTTGGTTTCATCGTCAATTTGTGCAATGGCATCTTGTAATAATGCAATGGCTGCCTGAACGTCTTGACTTTGTTGTTGGTAGTAGTCGCTACGTTGTTGCGCTTCGGTGAGTTCTTCTAATGCGGCTAAATTGACGGAACCGAGCGACTGAATTTTTTGAGTCAGTTGGTTAATTTGTTGATTTAAATCGTGCGCTTGTTCGTTGCACAGGGCGAGTTGATTTAAATCGGCTTGTGCTTCTTGGAGTTGTTCGTGAAAATGTTTGGCGTGTAATAGAGCTTCTTGTTGTTGCAACAGCGCGTCTTGTATGGCTGCCTGAATGTTGGGTTGTTGTTGGGTAAGTTGCTGTTGGGCTTCAAAAGCGGCACGACCTTGTTGTTGAATGCTGTTGATGCGCTCTGCCGCTGCCTGAATTTGGTTTTGGATTTGTTCACTTAATGCGTTAAATTCTTCTAATTTGATGTATTGTTCTTCTTGATTGTCTTGGTCTAATTCGTGAAAGTCTAATTGGGTTTGTTTTTCTTGCCAGTGTTGTTCTTGTTGTTGCAACAAAGTGAATTGTTGTTGCAAGGCTTGTAATTGTTGTTGTTGTTTATGTAAGGCAAGTTCTGCTAAATTGCATTGACGATTGGCTTCTAAATGAGCCAATTGGGCATTTTTTAGACGTTGTGTGGCATCGTTCAGGCTGCCTGAAAGTTGATTGTGTTGCGTATTTAATTCGTTGATGGATTGTTGTAATTCATCAGCGTCTGATAATAAACTTTCTGCTTGTTGTTGCAAGGTTTCTTGTTCTTCTTCAATCAGTTGCAATTCATTGGTGATGTGTTGATGACGCAGTTGTGATTGGTTGATTTTGGTGAGTAACTCATTGGCAAGTTGACTGGCTTGTTGCCATTGGTTTGCCAATTGACGATGTTCGGTTTGTGCGGCAAGTTGTGCGTCTTGGTGTTGTTGCCACGCGTTTTGTGCTGCCTGAAAGTTTTGTTCGGCTTGTTGTGCTTTTGGGGTGAGTTCTTGAATTTCTTGCGTTAATTGTTCGTAACGGTTTTTGTGTTGCAATAATTGATTTTGGCTTTGTGGGTCAAATAGGGTAACGCTGTGTTTGTCTACGCGGTGTCCTTCTGGTGTTAGCCAAATTTGTTGTGCTTGCAAAGTGTGTTGATTTTCTAGCGCGTAAGCCAAATTGGGGGCGCATAAAACGCCATCTAACCAGTAAAATACAGCTGCTTGAATGTCTTTATTGACTTGAATTTGATGAATTAAAGCTTGTGCGGGTTGGTGTTTTTGCGACAGGCTGCCTGAATGGTTAATCCAAGCAATATTGGCGGTGTTTTGTGGCATAAAATCACTGTTTTCAGGCAGCTTGCGCGCATATAATCGCTCGGCAAGCACAACGCTTAATGCTTGTTGCCATTCGTTTGGTACGTGAATTTGTTGCCATACGCTAGGGGTGTTGGCGTATTCACTGTTTGCCCAAAAATCGTTTTCGGTTTGATGTTGTAAAAGCTGTTCCAATGCGTGTTGTTCGGCTTGCAAAGTCAATAATTGTGTATGCAGTTGACGATGTTCTTCATCGGCTGCCTGAACTTGTTCGCGTAAATGTTGTTGTGTTTGTTCGGATTGTTTCAGTAATTGTTCACTTTGGTCGTACTGATTTTTTAACTGTTCCGCTTCCTTTTGTGCGCTGGCAACTTCTTGTTGATTAGGTAAAGCAAACGCTGTTTTTTCAACGCTTAAACGTTGTTGGCGTGCTGCTAATTGGGCAATGCTTTGTTGATGATGTTGGGCGCGTTGTTCTTTTAAAGCGTATTCACGTTTTAAGCGATTTAGTGTTTCCTGTTGATGCGTTAAGGCTGCCTGAATATCGTGTTGTTTTTCTTCGTATTCAGGCAGCATTAGTTCGTGTTCTGCCAATTGAATGCGCCATTCTTCCAAAGTTTGTTGTTTTTGTGCAATATCTTCGTTGATTAAGGCTTGCTCTGATTGCAAGTCTTGTTGTTGTTGCGCCAATTGTGCCAGTTGATATTCTGCTTGTTCGTGTTCGCGTTGCAGGCGTTGTTGTTGCGCCTGATACGCGCGAATTTGTTCTTCCAAACGCGCAGTTTGTTCACGCAATAACGCATATTCTTGATTAAGACTGTGATGTTGTTGTTGCGCTTCTTGTTCGTCTTGACGAAGTGTGGTTAACTGTTGATTTAATTCTTGATTTTTTTGTTCTAATTCTTGTTGTTGTTGCAACGCTTTTTCGTGTCCGGCTTTGGCTAAATTGGCTTGATTTAGGGCTTGTTGCCATTGCAAATAATGCAGTTGATTTTGTTTTTGCGTCAAAATCGCGTGTAAATCGTGATAACGATTAGCCGTAGTGGCTTGTCTTTCCAATTTTTCAATTTGTCGTGCAAGCTCGGTTTGTACATCGGCTAAACGTTGCAAATGCTCGTTACTGTCTTTTAAACGCGCTTCGGTTTCGCGACGACGTTCTTTATATTTGGATACGCCAGCCGCTTCTTCCAAATACGCACGCAATTCTTCAGGACGCGCTTCAATAATGCGTGAAATCATACCCTGTTCAATCACTGCATAACCACGCGCACCAACCCCAGTACCCAAAAATAAATCGGTAATATCGCGTCTGCGTACCACTTGATTGTTAATAAAATAAGTAGATTCACCTTGACGCGTTAATTGGCGTTTAATGGATACTTCGGCAAATTTTCCCCACGCACCTTGTAAGGCAAAATCGCTGTTATCAAACACCAATTCCACAGATGCGCGTGGCGCAGGTTTACGCGTTGCCGCACCATTAAAAATCACGTCTTGCATACTTTCGCCACGCAACTGTTTGGCAGACGCTTCCCCCAATACCCAACGCACGGCATCAATCACATTGGATTTGCCGCAACCGTTGGGACCAATCACTGCCATCAATTTTCCAGGTACGTGAATAGTGGTGGGGTCGGTAAACGATTTAAAACCTACTAATTTAATTTGAGTTAAACGCATAACGCACTTGCCTAACGCTGCCTGAATACGCAAAAAATTTTACATTATACATTAAGCATCAAAACTTCGCGCGTTCAGGCAGCCTGAATCATTATTGGTGAGATTGTTGCGCAACAAATTGCAAAGCAGTTGTTTGGTGGGCTTTTGATGACAACCCTACAAAAGCGAACCCAAATATTCAGGCAGGGCAGATTAAACATTTAAGTGCAACACTTGAAACTTTAATCTGCCCTGCCTGAACCGTGTTGTTATGCCGTTTGATTGATTAAGTATTGCAACAATAAACCAATGGGGCGACCTGTCGCGCCTTTGTTGCTGCCTGAACGCCAAGCAGTGCCTGCGATGTCTAGGTGTGCCCAAGTTAAGTTTTGTGCAAAATGTGCCAAGAATGTGGCAGCAGTAATGGTGCCTGCGGGACGACCACCAATGTTTTGCATATCGGCAAAATTGGATTTAAGTTGTTCTTTAAATTCTTCAAACAAAGGCAGTTGCCAAGCTTTGTCGTTGCAATCGCGTGATGCTTTTAAAAGCTCATCGGCTAGGTTTTGGTTGTTTGCCATTAAACCACTGGCAACGTGTCCAAGCGCGATAATGCACGCGCCTGTGAGTGTGGCAACATCAATCACGGCTTTGGCTTGAAAATTTTGTTCTACGTAAGTGAGTGCATCACACAAGACTAAACGACCTTCAGCATCGGTGTTTAGGTTTTCAATGGTGGTGCCATTCATGGCTTTAACCACATCACCAGGTTTGCTCGCGCCACCATCAGGCATATTTTCGCAAGTGGCAACGACAACGGCTAAATTTAAAGGTAATTTGGCTTTGATGGCGGCGAAAAATGTGCCAATCACACTGGCGGCACCACACATATCGTATTTCATTTCGTCCATACCTGCACCAGGTTTCAAGGAAATGCCGCCACTGTCAAAAGTTAAACCTTTGCCCACTAAAACAATGGGTTGGGCAGATTTGTCGGCTGCACCAAAATAGCGTAATTCTAAAAGTTGCGGTTCTTCTTTGCTGCCTTTGGCAACGCCCCAAAAAGAGGGCATATTTTGTTGAATA
>JAFSQZ010000123.1 GCA_017446355.1 Neisseriaceae bacterium | reverse complement strand
CATTAACCGTGTAGGTGATTTCGGTTTCTTGTTGGGTATTGGTTTGGTGTTAGCATATTTTGGCGGTAGCTTACGTTATGCTGATGTGTTTGCTTATTTGCCCAATGTTGAAGGAATGCACTTTTTAGGTGCAGACTTGATTACAGTAACCTGCATTTTATTATTTGTTGGTGCAATGGGTAAATCCGCACAATTCCCTTTACACGTGTGGCTGCCTGATTCTATGGAAGGTCCAACCCCTATTTCTGCATTGATTCACGCAGCAACAATGGTAACAGCTGGCTTATTTATGGTTTCACGTATGTCGCCTATGTACGAAATGAGCGACAGTGCATTGAGTTTTGTGATGATTATTGGTGCGATAACTGCATTATTTATGGGTTTTTTAGGTGTTATTCAAAACGATATTAAACGCGTGATTGCTTATTCAACATTATCACAATTGGGTTATATGACTGTGGCATTAGGTGTGTCAGCTTACTCTATTGCGATGTTCCACGTGATGACACACGCATTTTTCAAAGCCTTGTTATTCTTGGCGGCAGGTAGTGTGATTATCGGTATGCACCACGACCAAGATATGCGCAATATGGGCGGTTTGCGTAAATATATGCCGATTACTTGGTTAACTATGTTATTGGGTAATTTATCACTGATTGGTACGCCATTTTTCTCTGGGTTCTACTCCAAAGACAGTATTATTGAAGCGGTTCATGCCAGTCAACTTTCAGGCAGCGGTTTTGCCTATTTTGCGGTGTTGGCAAGCGTGTTTGTTACAGCGTTTTATGCGTTTCGTCAGTACTTTATTGTATTTCACGGTAAAGAACGTTGGCGTGAAAACAAACACACGGCACATCACGGTGAGCATCATCATGGTTTAGCACCACAAGATAATCCGCATGAAAGCCCTTGGGTGGTTACCTTACCATTGATTTTACTAGCAATTCCTTCAGTTATCATTGGTGCATTAACGATTGAACCTTTGTTATATGGTGATTTCTTTAAAGATGCTATTTTTGTAAATCACGAAGCACATTCTGTAATGCACATTATGAAAGAAGAATTTCACGGTGTGATGGGCATGGTTATGCACAGTATTGCTTCACCAGTGCTGTATTTAGCCATTGCAGGTGTGGTTGCCGCTTGGTTCTTGTATGTACAAGCCCCTGCGCTGCCTGAAAAATTGGCACGTGCATTCTCGCCCATCTATAAATTATTGGACAACAAATACTATATGGACGCGTTGTATTTCAACGTATTTGCCAAAGGTGGTCGTGCATTAGGTCAATTCTTCTGGAAAGTGGGCGACACCATGATTATTGATAATTTCATTGTCAATGGTGCAGCGAAATTAGTAGGTAGCATTGCCGCACAAGTTCGTAAGTTCCAAACAGGCTTTATTTACACTTACGCTACTGCGATGGTCTTTGGGGTGTTGGTGTTGATTGTGGCATTTTTCTGGAATTTATGGTTTAAGTAATTTAATTTTTCAGGCTGCCTGAAATTATCGTTAATACAAAGTTTTGATTTAAATAAAATAAGAAAATAGGCTATAACTATGTTTTTCAACAACTTACTCAGTTTAGTCATTTGGGTGCCAATTCTCGCGGGTATTTTGGTCTTGGCAACAGGATCAGATAATCGTGCACCATTGGCACGTGTTTTGGCATTACTTGGTGCATTGATAAGCTTTGTGCTGACTCTGCCTTTGTTTATCTATTTTGATCGTTCAAATGGAGGCTATCAGTTCACAGAACTTCATGAATGGATACCAGCCTTTCACTTAAATTACGCTTTGGGTGTAGACGGTATTTCCGTTTTATTTGTGATTCTGAATAGCTTTATTACTTTGCTGGTAGTAATGTCGGCTTGGGAAGTGATTCAAAAACGTCCTGCGCAATATATGGCGGCATTTTTGATTATGGCTGGTCTGATTAACGGTGCATTTGCCGCACAAGATGCGATTTTGTTTTACGTATTCTTTGAAGGTATGCTCATTCCCTTATACTTGATTATTGGTGTATGGGGTGGTCCACGCCGCGTTTATGCTGCAATGAAACTGTTTCTCTACACTTTATTGGGTTCGTTGTTGATGTTGGTGGCATTGATTTACTTGTCTGTTCAGGCAGGCGGAAGCTTTATGATTACAGATATGCAAGCCATTGAGCAAATTCCTTTTGGTGTTCAACAACTTTTATTTATTGCATTCTTCTTATCATTTGCCGTAAAAGTGCCAATGTTCCCCGTACATACTTGGCTGCCTGATGCACACGTTGAAGCACCAACAGGCGGTTCTATGGTGTTGGCTGCGATTACTTTGAAAATTGGTGCTTACGGTTTTTTACGTTTTATTTTGCCCATTTTGCCAGATGCCTCTCGTTATTTTGCTCCTTTTGTTATCGTATTAAGCTTGATTGCAGTGGTGTACATCGGTTTGGTGGCATTGGTGCAAACAGATATGAAAAAACTGGTGGCGTATTCATCTATTAGCCATATGGGTTTTGTTACTTTAGGTATCTTCCTATTTAGTGGAGTCTTTTCAGGCAGCCCTTTGGGTGAATTAAATCCTTGGGGTTTGAAAGGCGCGATTGTACAAATGATTTCACACGGTTTTGTTTCTGCTGCTATGTTCTTCTGTATTGGCGTAATGTATGACCGTTTGCACACGCGTAATATTGCAGATTATGGTGGTGTTGTGAATGTTATGCCAAAATTCGCTGCATTTATGATGTTGTTTGCCATGGCAAATGCAGGCTTACCTGCTACATCAGGTTTCGTTGGTGAATTTATGGTGATTATGGGTTCAGTAAACGTGAACTTATGGATAGGCGCATTGGCTGCCTTAACCTTGATTTTCGGTGCAGGTTACACTTTATGGATGTATAAACGTACCATTTTTGGTGAAATCACAAATGACCATGTACGTGAAATGAAAGATGTTAATTATCGTGAACTTGCTATTTTGGTTATATTAGCGTTTGCTGTTTTGGGTATGGGTTTGTATCCCGACGTGTTTATTCAAGTGGTACATCAAGCTGCTGATGATTTAATTGCACAAGTAGCGCAAAGTAAAATTTGAGGTGTGAAAGATGGATTTGACCAATTTAAATTTAGTAGCTGCCACGCCTGAAATCGTATTGATTTGTGCTATGTTTGGCGTATTGTTGGCAGATTTATGGACAAGTGATGATAATCGTTATATCACTCACTATTTAAGTATCGGTGCAGTATTGTTGGCAGCAGTGGCACAAATTGCTGTGTGGCAAACCGAGCCTGCACTGGCTTTCAATCGTATGTACATCGCAGATGGCATATCACAAATTGCAAAAGTAGTTGCCTACTTGGGTACAGCAGCTTTATTTACTTATGCCAAACCTTATAACCAATTGCGCGGTATGTTTAAAGGCGAGTATTACATTTTGGCAATGTTTGCCTTGGTGGGTATGGGTGTCATGATTAGCTCAATACATTTCTTGTCTGCGTACGTAGGTTTAGAAATGTTATCGTTAGCTTTGTATGCGATGATTGCTTTGCGTCGTGATTATGCAAAAGCGTCAGAAGCTGCCTTAAAATATTTTGTGTTAGGCGCATTGGCATCAGGTATTCTGCTTTACGGCATTTCTATGATTTACGGCGCAACAGGTAGCCTACAATTTTTTGATATTTTGCAACACACGCACGAAGGTGCTGTCAATGGTTGGTTATTGAAATTAGGTGTTTTATTAGTCGTAGCAGCCATTGGTTTTAAATTTGGTGTTGTACCATTTCATATGTGGGTGCCAGATGTGTATCAAGGTGCGCCAACTTCTGTTGCAGCCTTTATTGGTTCTGTTCCCAAAATTGCTGCCACAGTGTTTGCTTTCCGTATTTTGGTGGAAGGTTTAGCACTTCAAAAAGGTGATTGGTTATTGATTTTTGCAGCATTAGCCGTTTTATCATTATTGATTGGTAACCTTGCGGCGATTATGCAAACCAATATTAAACGTATGTTTGCCTTTTCCACCATTTCACATATGGGTTTTGTTTTACTCGCCTTTTTAGGACATTTCATTGGTCTTCAAGCAGCGATATATTACGCCATTACGTACATTTTAATGAGTTTGGCCGGTTTTGGCGTGTTAATGCTATTGAGTAGAGAAGACAAAGAATGTGAAGAAATCAGCGACTTGGCAGGTTTAAACCAACGCAATGCTTGGTATGCATTTGTAATGTTACTGGTGTTATTCAGTATGGCGGGTATTCCTCCTTTAATGGGTTTCTATGCCAAATTTGCCGTGTTAAAAGCATTGGTGTTATCGTCTTATGGTTGGGCAACTGGTTTAGCAGTATTCGCTGTTATTATGTCTTTGATAGGTGCATTCTACTATTTGCGCGTCGTAAAAATTATGTATTTTGACGAAGCACAAGATCAGGCACCACTTTCAGATGACTTAATAATGAAATGGGTATTATCACTCAATGCTTTATTATTACTGGTTTGGGGCGTATTCCCAAGTACGTTAACTGAATGGATTAAAACAGCGTTGTCATACAGCATTTAATTGGTGTCATCAAAAAAGCTGCCTGAATGGTTTTCAGGCAGCTTTTTTTGGGTTTGACAAACATTACTTGATTTGTAAGGTACTTAAACCTGGTAAATTTGCAAAACTTTCTTCGCGTACAATGGTGCAAAAATCATTCAAATAAGCACGCTCTGCATCTTCTTCACGCATTGCTGCATAAAGTTCGCTGGTCAATGAATCATCTGTGATTTTTCGTTCTACCACATAATTTTTTTCCACATAAGGCATCACTGCCCAATAAGGTAAAGCAGCAATTCCACGACGACTGGCAACCAACTGCACAATAGCAATGGTCAATTCACTATGACGACGTGCAGGGTGTATATCATTAGGCAGTAACACCTTACGTACCAAATCCAACATATCATCGGGAACAGGGTAAGTAATCAGGGTTTCATCAGCAAAATCAATCGCTTGCCAAACTGATTTTTGTGCCAAAAAATGATCAGGAGCGCAAATGCCCACCATTTCATAAGCAAATAAAGGCTGATAAACAATTCCTGTTTGTGGTGTGGTTTCGGAAACAATCGCCAAATCCGCACGATGCGACAGCAATAATGCAACAGGGTCTGCTTGAAAACCTGAAACAATATCCAATTCAACATTCGGCCACTGCGGACGAAACACACCCATAGCAGGCATTAACCAATCAAAACAAGTATGACATTCTACTGCTAACCGCAATTCACCCGCTTCTCCTTGAATAATTTGCATTAAATCGCGTTCTGCAGCAGCGACTTGTGGCAATAACTCACGTCCCAATTTCAATAAGCGTTCACCAACAGGTGTAAATCGCAAAGGATTGGATTTGCGTTCAAAAAGAGGCGTATCAAAATAATTTTCCAAAGCGCGGATTTGATGAGATAACGCCGATTGTGTTAAAAATACACGCTGTGCCGCAGCCGATACGCTGCCTGTTTCTTCCAAAGCCAGCAAAGTACGCAAATGACGCAATTCAAGAATACTGTTGTCCATAAGAATGATTTTATTTAATAATAAACAGGTTTATTATATTAAAATAATTCATACTGATGAATGATTTTTTTATGGTGTTTGTGAGAACAACGCTTTCATTGTTATCAGAAAATGACAAAATATTGCAAAGGTTTTAGTTTATCACTTGTTCAGAAGATTCATTTTCAGACGAAATAACCTGTTCACCATCATTTTCAGGCTGCATTTGGTTGCTGATGCGTAGAAAATCTTGTTGAATATCGTTAAGGGTTTGACTGATAGGCGTGGTGCTGTTTGTCCACATTGTGGGCAGTTGTTTGACCAAATAGACGACAAAAATCAAACTTGCACCACTGATGGCTAAAAATACCCAAGCTTTGCTGTATTCAGGCAGCAGGCTGTTTAAGGCGAAGAGTAATGCGATTAGACTGAATAAGAAAAAAATGCAAATAAGCGTGAAAAAAATCGCCATTTTTTGCCAAATGGGTGCTTGTTCGCGTGCGTCTAATTGCAAGACGCGTAGGCGTAACAGCAGTAGTTTGCTGCCATAACCAAAAAGTGCGCGGATTTTCTTGATGTCTTTGGCGATTTTTAGCATATTTTCTCCAGTTGAACTTGGGCTGGCGATATAAACTTAAGAATTTAAGCACCGCGTTTAAACCATTTTTTTGCTAATAAACTTATTGCGCCAACGGCTGCTGCGCTGGTTTTAGGGTTGTTTTGTGCATAATCACTGATGTTTTTGACGCTGCGTTTGACTTTTTCAGTCATACTGTCTTGTTCAGGTTCAATTGGACGGTGAATATCGTCTATTTTCATCAATAATTCATTGATTTCATTGAGTAATACTTGTTTTTGTTGCGCGATGTTTTCTGTGTTTGTTTTCATTTATGTTCCAATCACATCTTTGGCTTGCACATCAGCATGGTAGCTGGAGCGTACCATTGCGCCAATGGCGGCATTGGTGAAACCCATTGCATAGGCTTCTTGTTCAAATTGTTTGAATTGTGCTGGCGTTACGTATCGCAACACGGGTAAGTGGTTTTTGGACGGTTGTAAGTATTGTCCAACGGTAATCATTTCAACATTGTGCGCACGCATATCGCGCATAATTTCGCGGATTTCATCATCGGTTTCGCCTAAACCAACCATAATGCCTGATTTGGTTGGAATATTTGGCATTAAGTCTTTGTATTTTTTCAATAAGTTTAGTGAGTGTTGATAATCGGCACCAGGTCGTGCTTGTTTGTAAAGACGTGGGTGGGTTTCAAGATTGTGATTCATTACATCTGGGGGATTGTTTGCCAAAATGTCCAAAGCCAAGTCTAAACGACCACGAAAATCGGGAACAAGAATTTCAATTTTGGTATGAGGGCTGGAATTGCGAATGGCGTTGATGCAATCGGCAAAGTGTTGTGCGCCACCATCGCGCAAATCATCGCGGTCTACTGATGTGATCACCACGTAACGCAAACCCATTTTGGCAACGCTTTCTGCTAAATATTGTGGTTCATTGGTATCTAGCGGATTGGGGCGACCGTGTCCCACATCGCAAAATGGACAACGGCGCGTACAAATGTCGCCCATAATCATAAACGTTGCTGTGCCGTGACTGAAACATTCGCCGATATTTGGGCAAGATGCTTCTTCACAAACGGTGTGCATTTTTTGTTCGCGCAAAATGTTTTTGATTTCAAAAAACTTTTGACCTGTTGGTATTTTGGTGCGAATCCATTCGGGTTTGCGCAATTTTTGTTCAGGCTGCACGACTTTTACAGGAATACGTGCTAATTTTTCCGCGCCTTTGTGTTTAATGCCTTGTTCATTACTGATTTTTTTGGATTCAGTCATTTTGTTTTTTCTTTAAAAATATGGTTACTTTTGTTTCAGGCTGCCTGAAAATCACAAACCTTTACGCATAATGCGTTCTGCTAAACGCGCAGAAATGCGGTTTAACCAATACAGTAATTTGGTTTTTCCGCCCATAATTTGAAAATGGTCGCGCAAAAAGTCGCGCCAAAATTCTTCGGCAAGTTCGTCAGGACTGATTTTTAAATGTGCGTGTCCTTTGCCTTGTGATAAAGGCGTTGCCACCATTGGTGGGAGTAATTCAAACACGCGCACGTTACTGTTTTCCAGTTGCCAGCGTAAAACTTGTGAAAAACTGTGTAACGCGGCCTTGCTGGCGCAATACAATGCGCAAGTTTCTTTGGGAACCACCGCTAAACCTGAT
Source organism: Neisseriaceae bacterium (assembly GCA_017446355.1). Classification (GTDB taxonomy): domain Bacteria; phylum Pseudomonadota; class Gammaproteobacteria; order Burkholderiales; family Neisseriaceae; genus RGIG3394. Next base: position 9,097 of record JAFSQZ010000123.1, on the reverse strand, counting down.
GATACATTCACTACCGCTGCACTCGATTTGTTTAATAATTGTGGCAAAAAAGCGCGAGTCAATAGCGCGGGTGCAGTCATATTGATGTCTAGCTCTTGGATAATTTCGTTGTTGGTTTGTTCTATAAAAGGCTTGGTGTATTGAATGGCGGCGTTATTGATTAAGATGTTTACATCTGGAAAATCACGCAATAAACGTTCTCGATCTTCTGCACGCGAAACGTCTGCCACAGCAATACGGCTGCCTGAAAGGTTTTGTTGCGCTTCTTGTAGAACATTTTCGCGCCGTCCAACCAAAATGACTTGGTTGCCTGCTGCTTGAAATTTTTTTGCCAGTGCAAAACCGATGCCTGTTGCTCCGCCAGTAACCATTACCGTATGTCCGTTTGCTTTCATTGATTATTCCTTATTTTTAATTTTTAGGTAACGTTTTTAAACTCGTAAGCAAGTTTATTTTCGTTTTCAGGCAGCCTGAATCGTTTGAAAATCCAATTCTTGCAACAAATGTGCTGTGAGTTTTTGTGCAACTTCATCAATGCTTGGTGCGGGTTGAACAAAATCAGCAATTTGTGTCATCGTTAATCCTGCATAACCGCAAGGGTTAATTCGTGAAAATGGCGACAAATCCATATCCACATTCAATGCTAGACCGTGATAAACCGAACCGTTTTTAATGCGTAAACCCAAAGACGCAATTTTTCGTTCGCCCACATAAACACCAGGACGTTTTGGGTCATTAGCTGCCTGAATATTGTATTCTGCCAAAGTGGCGATAATCGCGTTTTCCAATGCACTTACCAAATGACGCACACTGATTTTGCGGCGTTTAAAATCAATCATCGTGTACACCACCAATTGCCCTAAACCGTGATACGTAATTTGTCCACCGCGGTCAATTTGTACAACAGGAATATCGCCCGCATCAAGCAGATGTTCAGCTTTGCCTGCCATTCCTTGCGTAAATACGCTGGGGTGTTGCACCAGCCACAGTTCATCTTCACTGTGTTCATCACGCGTTTGATTAAATTGTTTCATCGCTTCAAAGACAGGTAAATAGTCTTGAATGCCTAAATCAATGATTTTCATTGCATTACTCTGTTTTTAAGCTGCCTGAAAATGTTCAGGCAGTATTGCGTTAAAACACGACTTTGACCATAGGGTGCGAAGTAACGCAGCGATAAATATTGTCCAAATGTTCTTGGCTGGTGGTGTATACGGTAACCGTTGCGCCAACATAATTGCCGTTGCTGCTGGGACGCAATTTAACGTGTTCTTCACGGGTATCAGGCGCGTGTTCGCAAATGGCTTTTAAAATTTCGGAAACAAAATCAGGGTGTTGTGCGCCCATAATTTTGAGTTGAAAATGTGTAGGAAATTCAATTAAGCTGTTTTTTTCAGTGGTCATAACAATCCTTTCACAAGGACGTGTATTTTAACATTGAATAGGTTTTGCTGCCTGAAATCCTGCTAAATCCATTAGTATTATGGCAGGTGTTTTGGTTTTAATTGTCGTTAAGATTACGTAATGACGCGATTTAAGTAAAGCAAGATGACGTGGTTTTAAAGGGTTTATGTTAACAAATTTTAGTTAACAAATTTCAGTAAAAACGCCCTGAAAAATCAGGGCGTTTGTTTTTGGTTTAATGTTTAGTTGGCAGCATCAAAACGTTGTTGCGCCATATCCCAGTCTACGACATTCCAAAATTCTTTAATGTAATCCGCGCGGCGATTTTGGAATTTTAAGTAATACGCGTGTTCCCAAACGTCAATTACAATAATGGGTGTGCCTGTAAATCCTGCAATGGATTCACCCATTAAAGGTGTGTCTTGGTTTAAAGTAGAGGCAACTTTTAATTTGCCGTTGTCTTTTACCAACCAAGCCCAGCCTGAACCGAATTGTCCTGCGGCGGCTTTTTCAAAAGTGGCTTTAAATGCGTCAACGCTGCCAAAATCACGTTCAATCGCTTCTTTCAGGCTGCCTGAAAGTGTTGTGCCTTTTTTCAAGGTTTTCCAGAAAAAGCTGTGATTCACATGACCGCCAACTTGGTTGCGTACAGGCATTTGTTTGTCGGCAGGGATTTCGGCAACACGGCGAATCACTTCTTCCGCGCTTAAATTTTGCCATTCGCTAGATAGGGCTTCCATAGCGATGTTGGCATTGTTTACATAGGTTTGATGGTGTTTGCTATGGTGGATTTCCATTGTTTGTTTGTCAAAGAAGGGTTCTAATGCGTCATAAGCGTAGTCTAATGGTGGTAATGTAAAAGCCATTTTATGTTCCTTTATGTTTATGTGTGTGAAGAGATGGATTCAGACATTCAGGCAGCCTGAATCATCGCGAGAGAACATCATAAACGATAGTTCACTATTCAAGCAAGCCTTATAATGCTTTTCGTTATTTTGCATTTAGAAAAACTATATGACTGAATGATGTTACTACAAAAATTGTTATTCTGAATGAAGTAAACCAAACGCTCTAAAATGATTAGGACGTTTGGTTGAAAACTTTTTCAGGCTGCCTGAATGTTTATTTTATTACCGTAATGGACCATTTGGCATCATCAATTTGTTGATAATCGCTCACGGTGTAACCATTTTCTGCTGCCCAAGCGGGTATGCTTTCTGTGGCTTGGGTACAATCAAAATGAATTTCTAAACCATCGCCTTTATTCAAGGATTGCATCGCTTCTTGGGCTTCTACAATCGGAAAAGGACAAACCAAACCTGTTGTTTCTAGTGTTTTAATCATTGTGGTACTCCTATTTACTAACAATCGCTATGTTTTGTGCGTTTTGTGCTAATTTGCGTGGCAATACAATGGTGAAATAGGCTGCAAACCAAGTGCCTAAAATCATCATTGGTAATGCCAACCAGCCTTGCCACGAGAAAAATGCGGTTTCAACCAAGCCGTTGCCAATGGAACAACCGCCTGCTAATGTCGCGCCAATGCCCATTAAACCACCACCAATGGCACTGAATATCAAGGTTTTGGTGTTTGGAATGCGAACACGAAATTCGTGGCTGAGTTTGGCGGCGATAAATGAACCAAACAAAATGCCAATCACTAAAAATACGCCCCAGTTCAGGTATTTAGATTCACCTGAAAGCAAGAATTGTAAAATGTTGGCAGAGGGTGCGGTTATGCCTAAACCGAATGCTCGTCCTGTGGTTAAACTTAATGGCCAAGCGGCAATGGCAATTACGCCTACCAAAATAGCGGTGATAAATGGGTGCCAGCGTTTTTCAAACAGAATATGGGCTAATCCTTGTCGTTTGGCGGGCAGTGTGGCGAGTTGTAATTTGGGACGGTTTAAATGTTTGAATGCCAAAAACGAGGTGATGGCAGAGAGTGTTAAAACCAATACCCAAGGTGATATGTTGAAACTATCGTAAATGGTGCTGTGTTCAATGCTGTGATTGCGTGCTGTGGCGGTAAGTTCGGCTAATTTGCCTGTTCGCATCGCTGCTGAAAAGATGATGTACACTGTTAAAGCTAACCAACTGCCCACCAAGCCTTCGCCTGCGCGATACCAAGTTCCTGTGGCGCAACCGCCTGCGAATACAATGCCTATGCCGAAAATAAACGCGCCAAACAAGACGGCTTCTAATGCTAAATGTTCAGCAGGTTCAACGTTGATGATGTTGAATTGTTTGAGCGTGAAAAAGCCGATGGCTTGTACGCTAATCGCTATCAGCAAGGCGACAAACATTTTGCTGTTTTTTTGTAAATACAAATCACGAAATGCGCCTGTGATGCAAAAGCGTCCGCGTTGCAAAACAAAGCCAAATAAAATGCCTAAAAATAGTCCTGTTATCATTGTTGTTTCCTTATCCACATCGTAAAAATATTGAGTGCGCATCATAGAAATAACAAGATGAAAAGACAAAGACTGATAAAATTTAAGACATATAATAGAAAGTTATGAAAGGGCGTTGATGCTGCCTGAAAGCTGTTTTAAGACTTTTGTAAAAACCATTTTTGCCACTTGTTATTTGTTTGATTTTTCGCGAAACGTCAATAACAAGTGGCAAGATGTGTTTTTTACAATACTCTTGCTTGTAATAAAGTATTGATATTTAGCGCACCCACAAGTTTTCCTTGTTGGTCGGTTACCAATAAACTGTTGATGCTTTTTTGTTGCATCAGTTTCACGGCTTCACTGGCAAGCGCGTTTGGGGAGATGGTGATGGGATTGGCTGTCATCACATCGCTGATGGTGAACGATGAAAGATTATTGTGTTGTTCAAATAAACGGCGCAAATCGCCATCGGTGAACACGCCTTTCAGGCTGCCTGAATCATCGGTGATGCCTAATAAACCTAAACCTTTTTCACTCATTTGAATAATCGCGTTGTGTAAGAAAGTATGTTCCAACACGGCAGGCAAGTCCTGATTTTTATGCATAATGTCGCCAACCGTTAACAATAGTTTGCGTCCTAAACTGCCTGCTGGGTGGCTTAATGCGAAATCATCAGGTGTGAAATGACGTGCTTTGAGCAAGACAATGGCCAAAGCATCGCCAAGTGCTAATACGGCTGTGGTGCTGGAAGTGGGGGCTAAACCCAGTGGGCAAGCTTCTTGTGAAACGGCTGCCTGAATGTGGATATCCGCGAATTTTGCCATACTGGACGTGGCTTTGGACGTGATGCAAATTAAGTTAATGTGTTTGCGTTTAAGTGCGGGAATAATGGCAAGAATTTCATCGCTTTCGCCCGAATTGGACAGTGCCAACACGACATCTCCGTCCACAATCATACCTAAATCACCGTGTGCGGCTTCGGCAGGGTGGACGAAAAATGCTGGTGTGCCTGTGGACGCAAAGGTTGCGGCGATTTTGCTGGCGATGTGTCCTGATTTGCCCATACCTGTTACGATAACGCGTCCTGCACACCGTAAAATGGTTTCGGCAGCGCGTACAAAATCTTGATTGAGCGATGCTGAAAGTTCGTCAATCGCGGCAGATTCAATGGCAAGGGCGTTTTTTGCCCACGCTAAATAATTTTCCGACATAATTCGTCCTTGTTTTGGCTTCACTTCGTTCGCAGAAACTTCGGTTTGATTGCTTCGCAATCCATTGATTTACTTTATAAATCAATAATTTTAGTCTGACGACTAAAATAAACCTTGTTTTAGCTTCGCTTTGCTCGCAGAAACTGCGGTTTGATGACTTCGTCATCTGCTTTTACTCACTTCGTTCGTAAAAGATTTCACCTTTGGTGAAATAAACCTTGTTTTACATTTGATTATTAAATGTTTCAGGCAGCCTGAAACTTTGCAAACGCTTAAAAAACAGTTATGCTTAATCCCTTTTGAAATGATTGATTTAAGATGGGAGTGGAAAGTGCGTATTTTAGCCGAAGTGAAAAAATTAGGACAACAAATCTGGTTAGACAATTTATCACGTTATTTAGTTCAGTCGGGAGAATTGGCTGAAAAAGTACAACAAGGTATTTGTGGTGTTACGTCCAATCCTGCCATTTTTCAAAAAGCTTTCGCCGAAGATGCGCTTTATGTGGAAAACATCGCGCAATTAAAACAACAACAGTTAGCACCCAAAGCGATTTATGAACAATTGGCCATTGCTGATGTTCAGGCAGCCTGTGATGTGTGTATGGATATTTATTCAAACAGTGATGGCAAAGCTGGTTTTGTCAGTTTAGAAGTTGCGCCAGAATTAAGTCGTGATGCCGCAGGGACGATTGCCGAAGCCAAACGTTTACACGCAGCCATTGACCGCGCCAACTTGATGATTAAAGTCCCCGCCACCGATGAAGGTTTGCAAGCACTTACAGAATTGGTGTCAGCAGGCATCAATGTTAATTTGACCTTATTGTTTTCGCGTGAGCAGACCGAAAAAGCGTATCGCGCGTATGTGAACGGTTTGGCAAAACGTATGGAAAAAGGCGAAGACATTAAATCCATACAAGTGGTTGCCAGTTTCTTTATTTCGCGTATTGACAGCGCATTAGACGCAACGCTGCCTGAACACTTAAAAGGCAAAATTGCACTTTCACTTGCCAAAGCTGCTTATGCGGATTGGCAACGCTTTTTTACCAGTGAAACCTTTTTGCCATTGGCAGAAAAAGGCGCGAATAAAGTATCGCTGCTTTGGGCATCAACAGGCGTTAAAAATCCCGAATACGCCGACACGTTATATGTGGATAAATTGATTGGTGAATACACGGTAAACACCGTGCCAGAAAAAACACTGGCTGCGTTTATTGATCACGGCAAAGCCGAATTAACGCTGCCTGAAAACCAAGAAGAAGCTTTTGCGTGTTTACAAGAAGTACAAAAACTGGGTATTGATGTAGAAGTTTTGGCAGAGCGTTTGCAGCACGATGGCTTAATTCAATTTGAACAGGCATTCGCAAAATTGTTGGCACCTTTGTCTTGATTGTTCAGGCTGCCTGAAAACATTTTTTGTTCAAGTAATTTATTGATTTTATTAAAAAATGAAATAATTAAAAAATGACAACCATTTGAAAACTGTCCCATTCAGGCAGCCTGAAAACAAAAACACGCCTTTTAGCGTATTTTTGTTTCCTAACATCTAACATCTTTTTAAATATTTAAATATGTGGCACATTATTTTAATAGGTTATATTTTTGTAACCCTAATGTTTTCCATTGCGCAACCGAGTTTTGCGCGAATGTTGATTTATTTGTTTTTTTGGACCATTTTACCCACGCTATTTGCGTTTTACGTTGCCATAGTGCATCAGCGCAATCAACGTGAGAAACGAGAAGAAGCCAAAGAAACGCAAAAGCTGCCTGAAAAATCAGATAACTAGTTGCATCGTAAACAAAAAAAAACTATAATCACGCGGCTTCCAATTTTGGAAGTTTTTATTTTTTGTTTATTTTTAACAACGCGCGCACGTTTGTACAAAGGGTGTTTTCAGGCAGCCTGAAAAGGCAAAATGAAAATTCTAGCAAGCGTGTAAGCATTAACCCTTTAAGGAAAAAATATGTCTCAAGTTACTATGCGCCAAATGCTTGAAGCAGGCGTTCACTTCGGTCACCAAACTCGTTACTGGAACCCAAAAATGGAACAATACATTTTTGGTGCGCGTAATAAAATCCACATCATCAATTTGGAAAAAACCTTACCTTTATTCCAAGAAGCACAAGAAGTGGTACGCCGTTTGGTTGCCAACAAAGGTACTGTCCTATTCGTAGGTACCAAACGCCAAGCTCGTGAAATCATCAAAGAAGAAGCCACTCGCGCAGGTATGCCTTATGTTGATTATCGCTGGTTGGGCGGTATGCTAACTAACTACAAAACCGTTAGACAATCTATCAAACGTTTGGAAGAAAAAACAGCTGTTTTGGCAAACGCTGAAAACAGTGGCTACAACAAAAAAGAATTGTTAAACATCACTCGTGAAGTAGAAAAATTAGAACGCTCTTTGGGCGGTATCAAAAATATGAAAGGTTTGCCTGATGCCATTTTTGTCATTGACACAGGCTACCAACACGGCACTTTAGTTGAAGCTGCTAAATTAGGTATTCCCGTTATTGCCGTAGTAGATACCAACAACAGCCCTGATGGCGTGAAACACGTTATTCCTGGTAATGACGACTCTGCAAAAGCCATTCGCTTATACTGTCGCGGTATTGCTGACGCTGTGTTAGAAGGCAAAAACCAAGCCATCGCTGACACAGTTGCAGCGGCACAAGCTGCTGAATAAGTTTTTTCTTTTCAGGCTGCCTGAACATTTTCAGGCAGCTTTTCAAAATTCATAATCGTTTGGAGAACAAATATGGCACAAATTACTGCAAAAATGGTTGCCGATTTGCGTGCTGCAACTGGCTTGGGTATGATGGAATGTAAAAAAGCCCTAGTAGAAGCCGAAGGCAATATGGAAAAAGCCGAAGAAATCTTACGCATTAAATCTGGTGCAAAAGCAGGTAAATTAGCTGGGCGTACTGCTGCCGAAGGCATTTTGGCTTATGCAATTGAAGGTAATGTGGGTGCATTAGTAGAAGTAAACTGCGAAACTGACTTCGTTGCCAAAGACGAAAGTTTTGTCGCATTTGCACAATCTGCTGCAAAAGCTGCTGCCACTCAAAAACCTGCTGATATTGAAGCATTAAGCGCAGCCGTTGAAGATGAACGCAAAGCAGTTATCGCCAAATTGGGTGAAAACATCTCTGTGCGCCGTTTCCAAATTATTGAAACCGCAAACAGCTTAACCACATATATTCACGGCGCAGCTGCAAACGAAGGTGTATTGGTTGAATTCAAAGGTTCAGAAGAAATCGCACGTAAAGTGGGTATGCACATTGTTGCTGCAAAACCACAATGCATTGCTGAAAGCGATGTTGATGCTGCCTTAATTGAAAAAGAACGCCACATTTACACCGAACAAGCCATTGCATCTGGTAAACCTGCTGAAATCGCTGCCAAAATGGTGGAAGGTCGCATCAGAAAATTCTTGGCTGAAATCACATTAAACGGTCAAGCGTTTGTTATGAATCCAGATCAAACAGTGGCACAATTTGCCAAAGAAAACAACACTGAAATCGTATCATTTGTTCGCTATAAAGTGGGTGATGGTATTGAGAAAAAAGAAGTGGATTACGCAGCAGAAGTTGCCGCCGCTGCAAAAGTTTAATCAGTCCTGCCTGAAAGATTTATTAAACTGTCATTGCGAAGTTTGCGAAAGCAAACTTGTAGCAATCTCTCAATCATAAAGAGAACACTTTAAATTAAGGGATTATTATTTGTTAAGACTTCGTAATGACATCGTTTATAAGATTTCAGGCTGCCTGAAAGCGTTAAAATAATCATCGTCGTTGTGGAAAATACTTTTAAATCAGTAAATTGCCACAGTTTGCTTTTACAAACTTTGCAATGACAAATTGAAAGCAAAGGTAAAATTTTTTGCTACGCTTAAAATGACGGTTTTATTTTTAACTGCTAAAAAACAGCGAAAGTATGACAAACAATATTTTGGGGCTAATCTACGTTAGCCCCATATTTTTATTGTTTCAGGTAGCCTGAAAGCACTACTTTCCAACAAAATCTTGTTTTGTGATTTATATGTGTTAAGACATTGAAAGGTTTTAGTTCAGATAAATCTTTATTTAT
>JAFSQZ010000122.1 GCA_017446355.1 Neisseriaceae bacterium | reverse complement strand
TTTTAAGGCACGCGGTGGTAAGCCTGCTAGTTTGGCAACGGCAATACCATAACTTTTTTCAGCGGCACCTTCTTGAACTTGGTGTAAGAAAACAATGTCTTTGCCTTGTTCCAAAGCAGATAAATGTTGATTAAAGGCTGCCTGAAAATGTTCAGGCAGGCGGGTGAGTTCAAAGTAATGGGTGGCAAATAAAGTGAGTGATTGATTTTTGTTGATTAAATGTTCGGCCACGGCGTGCGCCAATGCTAAACCGTCAAAGGTGGACGTACCACGTCCGATTTCGTCCATCAATACCAAAGATTGTGCGCTGGCGTGGTGTAAAATGTAGGCGGTTTCGGACATTTCTACCATAAAAGTAGAACGGTTGCTGGCTAAATCGTCTGATGCGCCGATGCGGGTAAACAGTTGGTCAATTTCGCCAACACGCATTAAATCAGCAGGTACGAAACTGCCTGTGTATGCCAGTAAAACCATTAACGCAACTTGACGCATATAAGTGGATTTTCCACCCATATTCGGACCTGTGAGCAAGCAAAGTCGTTTGTTGGCATCAAGTTTGGTGTGATTGGGTGTGAAGTGTTTCACTTGTTGTTCTACCACGCTGTGGCGACCATTTTTGATTTCAATTTGGCTGCCTGAAACAAATTGTGGGCGTGTGTAGCGTTGATTTTGTGCGGTTTTGGCAAAACTGCATAATACGTCTAACATTGCTGTGGCTTTGGCGGCTTGTTGCAAAATATTTAATTGTTTTTGCAATTGTTGCAACAATGCTTCATACAGTGTTTTTTCTAATGATAAGGCGCGTTCTTGTGCGGCTAAAAAATCATCTTCAAAGTTTTTTAATTCAGGCGTGATGAAACGTTCGGCATTTTTTAAGGTTTGACGACGTTGATAATCGCTGGGCGCGTGTTCGGCTTGTCCTTTGGAAAGTTCAATGTAAAAGCCGTGTACGCGGTTGTATTCCACTTTTAAACTGGATAATTTTGTGCGTTCGCGTTCACGTTGCGCCATTTGTTGCAAAAATTCATCGCCGTGTGTTTGTAAATAACGCAAATGATCCAGCTCTTGATGATAATGGTCGTTAATCACATCGCCATCTTTTAGCCATACAGATGGTTCAGGCAGGATTGCAGCAGTTAACAGCTCGGCAATCGGTAATGTTTGTGGAAAACACGCACCAATCGTGTCCAAAAGTGCGCTATTGGGTAAAGTCAGTTGATTCAGTTGCCACAAAGAATCACGCAACGCCGATAAATCGCGTGGACGCGCGGAACCCAAAGCAATACGTGCAGCAATTCGTTCAATATCCGCAACATTTTTCAGGCTGCCTGAAAGACTGGCAAAATCGTGTTGCAATAAGGTTTCTACGGCATCTAAACGAAGATTGATTTTTGCTTTATCGCGTAAAGGCTGATGCAACCATTGATGCAATAAACGACTGCCCATATGCGTTTGACATTGGTCTAACACCGAAAACAGAGTAGGGGACTTTTGTCCTGATAATGTTGTACTGATTTCCAAGTTGCGCCGAGTAGCCGCGTCCATCGCGATAAATTGTGTATCGCTTTCCAAAGTAAGCGCGTCTAAATGTGGTGGCAATTGATTTTGTGTCAGTTTCAGATAGTTTAACAACGCCCCCGCAGCGCAAATAGCCGCAGCGTGTTCCTGTTGTTCAATACCAAAACCACGCAAATCTTGGCAAGCAAAATAATCGGTCAGAATTTTAAACGTAATATCTGGTGCAAATTGCCAAGCATTGACGTGGCTAATGTTCACTTTTGGACAATGTTCAGGCAGCCTGAAATCATCGCTAATCAGCAATTCCGCAATATGTAAACGCGCCAACTCATCAGCCAATTTATTGATGTTAATGATTTTGGCTTTAAATTCGCCACTTTCCAAAGCTGCCCACGCCAAAGCTGCTTGTTTTTTATCCACAAATAATGCCGCGACACGATTGGTTTCTTTGTCTTCTAAAAGTGCGCTATCGGTAAGCGTTCCTGCGGTAACAATCCGCGACACTTTTCTCTCCACCACTTTACCCGCAACCACTTCACCGACTTGTTCACAAATCGCAACACTTTTGCCCAGTTTAACCAATTTTGCTAAATATTGTTCCACCGAATGATAAGGCACGCCAGCCATTTTAATCGGCTCGCCCAAATATTGCCCACGTGTGGTTAAAGTGACGTCCAGCAGTTTAGCGGCAACAACAGCATCATCAAAAAACAATTCATAAAAATCCCCCATACGATAAAACACCAATTTATCGGCGTGTTCCGCCTTAATGGCTAAATATTGTTGAATCATAGGGGAAGCTTGTTTAGGCTTTGGCGTACTCATTATCGTAACTTTAAATTTTAAAACGACACGCATTGTACCGTATTTCAGGCAGCCATTTCACATTCGCTGTATTTATCGCCGCGCGTATGCTTTTTAACGGTTTTTTTATTTTTAAGTATGTTTTGAAAAAAAACGTTGTACGGTGTGCATCAAAAAACCATCGTTAAAGCGCAGATTTGATTATTGTTGTTATCAACGCCTATCGGTATTGTGGTGGGCTGGGAAGCTTACCCTATGGCAGATTGATTGTCAGGCTGCCTGAAAGGTTACCGTCATTGCGAAGTTTGCGTAAGCAAACTGTGGCAATCTCCTGATTTAATCTCTCTCATTGCCGTTCATCACACAGTTCGTTCTCCGTAGTTAGGGGATTGCCACGATTTGAACTTCGTTCAAATCTCGCAATGACACATTCTTTTATTTTCAGGCTGCCTGAAATTATTTCAGGTATTTATCCAAAATCTTGTTGTATGCTCCGTTTAGGGTTTTTAATTTTTCTTTGCGTACGGTGATTTCGTTTTCGATTTTTTCAAATTCGGCTACGATTTGCTCTTGCACTTCTATCGGCGGTAGGGGGATTTTTATGTTTTGCAAAGTTGGGATATTTATATGTTTAACTCCTGAATTAGAAGTCAAATTTTCTAATCTAATATCTCCAAATTTGAATATATATGCTAAAAATTTAGGAATTATTTTATCATTACAAACAATTGCATTTATTTGCTGATTTGTTGTTAATTCTACTTTATTTACGCCAACTTTCCCAAGAGTAGCAGTGCAAGACAATAAAACACTGTTTATTGGCACAATTCTAACTTTTTTATCTTTTAATGCTTTTAATGAAACGAATTGTGTAATGTTTTCTGCTTCTATGTAAATATTATCAATAGGATAATCTGGTGTGCTAAACCAAAAAATATCATTAGAATTCCAAAATTTATCTTCTTTTTTTGATGGTGTAGAGCCATTTATAATATTTGAAGAAATTTCAGCAATTTTTATTAGTGGATATTTGTTAATATCAAATTTAGCAAAAATTTGTGCAGATTGTTGTTGTAATTCTTCAATTTCATTATTAAGCGTTTGGATTTGATTATCCACGCTTTCACATTCAGCAACAATTTGTTGCTGAATTGCTAATGGCGGTAGGGGAATTTTTAAATCTCTAAAATCATCTTTTTGTAAATGCTTTAATCCCATACCCTTGAATAAAAATTTATCTATATAATC
>JAFSQZ010000014.1 GCA_017446355.1 Neisseriaceae bacterium | reverse complement strand
GAGATTTGACACAGTCAAATCGTGGCAATCTCCTAAAAATTTCTACCATTGCAAAGTTTGCATAAACAAACAATAACAATCTCCTAAAAATTCCTGTCATTGCGAAGTTTGCAAAGCAAACTGTGGCAATCTCCTGATTTAGACTGTTACCATCATTTATCAATAAAATTTGCTCTTTATAGCAAAAAGATTGCCACGCCTTGCATTCGCAAGGCTCGCAATGACGGAAAGTTTTTTCGCAATAACGAATTAAATTCAGGCCGCCTGAAAGTTTTTTTATCTGAAAAATGCTTTTGAAAGAAAAAGCTTTTGAGAGAAAAAATAGTTTAAATAGTTTTTAGAAAAGTTCTTTTCTTTTCAAGGAAAAATCAGTATAATCAGCAAGATTTTTCAGATACTTTAATGAGAAATGGCCTTGCGCCATTTTTTTGTTTTTATGGCTTTCGTAAAAGAATATGGATATTCAAGAGATTTTAGATAAAACTTTGCCTGGTTTGGGTTATGAGTTGGTGGATTTTGAATTAACACCACAAGGCACGCTGCGTGTGTTTATTGATAATGAAACAGGTATTACTGTGGACGATTGCGCAACCGTGAGCAATCATTTGAGCCGCGTGTTTATGGTGGAAGATGTGGACTATAAAAATTTGGAAATTTCTAGTCCTGGTTTGGATCGTCCTTTGAAAAAGGCAGCTGACTTTGTTCGTTTTTCAGGCAGCCTGATTAAGTTGAAAACGCGTTTGCCTATTGATGGTCAAAAAAACTTTATTGGTCACATTGAACGCTTTGAAAATGATGTGTTGTTTTTGTCGTTTGATGATAAAACGGTGGAAATTGAGTTGAACAATATTGATAAGGCTCGTATTAAGCCTGAATTTAAGTTTTAGTATTTTAATATTTTGATGATTTTATTTTTTTAGGAGTGGACAATGAGCCGCGAAATTTTGGATTTGGCAAAAGCTTTGGCAACTGAAAAAAATGTGGATTTAGATGTGGTTTTTGAAGCTTTGGAAGTGGCATTGGGTAATGCTGCAAAGAAAAAAGCTGACCGTGAACATATGAATTTGGAAGTACATATTAACCGCGAAACGGGCGAACATCAAACGATTCGTAAATGGTTGATTGTGGAAGATTTGGATTACACTTATCCTGAATTGGAAAAAACCATTGAGCAAATTCAGGAAGAAATTCCTGGTATTGAAATTGAAGTGGGCGACTATTATGAAGAAGTGATTTCTAATGAAGCATTTGGTCGTCAGGCTGCGCAAACAGCGAAACAAATTATTTTACAACGTATTCGCGATGCGGAACGTGAACAGGTTTTAAGCAGTTTTTTGAAAAATCGCGATGATATTGTGGTGGGCACGGTAAAACGCGTGGAACGTCATGGCGTTGTTGTAGAAGTTGCCCCCAAACTAGAAGCCTTAATTGCACGTAATCATATGTTGCCACGTGAAAATTATCGTGGTGGCGATCGTATTCGCGCATTGTTTTTGCGTGTTGATGAATTAAATAGTGGTCGCAAACAGGTGATGTTGAGTCGCGCAATCCCTGAATTTTTGGTTAAATTGTTTGAACAAGAAGTGCCTGAAATTGCTGATGGTTTGTTGGAAATTAAAGCGGTGGCGCGTGATGCGGGGCAACGTTCTAAAATTGCGGTTTATTCCAAAGACCAACGTATTGACCCACAAGGAACGTGTATTGGCGTGCGCGGTACTCGTGTGAACGCGGTTTCTAATGAATTAAATGGTGAACGCATTGATGTGGTGTTGTATTCACCTGAACCTGCTGATTTTATTATCAATTCTTTATCTCCTGCCAAAGTTAATCGTATTGTAGTAGATGAAGAAAATAAAGTCGCCGATGTGATTGTGGACGAAGATCAGTTGTCTTTGGCAATTGGTAAAAATGGTCAAAACGTGCGCTTGGCATCAAGTTTAACCGATTGGCAATTAAATATTATGACTGCCGATGAAGAAGAACAGCGTAATGCCGAAGAAGATGCGGTATTGAGTGCCTTGTTTATTGAGAAATTGGAAGTTAGCCAAGAAGTTGCCGACACTTTGGTACAAGAAGGATTTGTGAGCTTGGAAGAAGTGGCGTATGTCCCCGAAGATGAGCTATTGAGTATTGAAACCTTTGATGAACAAATGGTGGCTGATTTACGTCAAAAAGCGCGTGATGTTTTGTTAAATGAAGCTTTGGCAAAACAAGAAAAAATCAATCATATTGCCGAAGATTTGAAAGCATTAGAAGGTGTGGACGAAGATATGCTGACCAATTTGGCAGAAAAAGATGTGTTCACACGTGATGATTTGGCCGAATTATCGGTTGCTGAATTGGTGGAAATCACTGGCGTTAGTGAAACCAAAGCAGCAGAAGTGATTAACGCGGCGCGTGCGCATTGGTTCACTGATGATAACGGTGCGGCTTAATGTTAAGGAGAAGATAAAATGACAACATCTCGTCAAAATAGAGAAACCGAAGTAGTTCGCAAGAAACGTCGCCACGTTGTTGCACCAACCACCGAAGAATTATTGGCGCAAGCTGCTGGCAAAGATGCTGCAACCTCTGCTAAAAAAACCAAAGAAACAGTGGAAAAACCAGCAAAAACGCTGCCTGAAACAGAAAAAACCGCTGAACCTGTTGCCAAAGCAGCAGTTGATGCAGTAGATGAAGCACGCTTACAAGCCAAAGCAAAAGCCGAAGCAGAAACCGCAAAAATTCAGGCAGCTAAACGCAAAAAAGCCAATACTGAAAAAACGGTTGAAAAAACAGCTGAAACTGTGGCAGAAACTGTTCAGGCAGCCCCAGTAGAAAATTCAAAAGCAGCCGTAAAAACAGAAAAAACAGCAAAAGCGGAAAAAACAGAGAAAAAAGTAGAAAAAGCGGAAAAAGTCGCCAAAGAAAAAAATACCGCAGAAAATATGCCATCATCTGAAAATACCGCTCAAAAAGATAAAGAAAAACGTAAACGCAAACCTAAAAAAGAAAAAATAGCGGTTGAAGAATTGCGTCCTGTTGAAGTGGTGAACGCAGAAGAAGCTGCACGTCGTAGCGAAGAAGAAGAACGCGCCGCAAGATTGCGTGAAGCACAAGAAAAATTATTGCGTGAAAAACAAGAGCGCGAAGAACGTAAAGCACGTCGTGAAGCGGCAAAACTTCAAGCAGCCGAAGAAGCAAAAACCGTTGCCCAAGCCAAAAAAGATGCACAACGCAGTGCTAAACCCAATAAACAAAACAGTATTCAGGCAGCTGATGCTGAATCTGTAAGCAATAAAAATAAAAACAATAAAAAAGCAACAAAACCTGCGCCACGAATGGACGAAGAAAATCCAAGCAGTGGCAGTCGCAAAAAAGAAGATCGCCGTCATCATCGAGATGAAGACAATCTCAAAGGCAAAGGTATGCGCGGAAAAGCCGATCGCAATAATGCACGTTATGGCGATGATGAACGCGTCCGCAGCGGTGGTAAGAAAAATAAAAAATTGAAATTAGAACCTAATCAACACGGTTTCCAAGCACCAACTGAACCTGTTGTACACACCGTATTGGTGCCTGAAACCATTACTGTGGCTGACTTGGCGCATAAAATGGCAGTTAAAGGCGTGGAAGTGGTTAAAACCCTGATGCAAATGGGTATGATGGTAACCATTAACCAATCGCTTGACCAAGACACGGCTATTTTGGTCGTTGAAGAAATGGGACACATTGGGCAACCAGCTGCCATTGATGACCCTGATGCGTTCTTGACCGAAAACGGTGCTCAAGAAGTTGGTGAAGCCGTTACGCGTCCGCCAGTGGTAACCGTGATGGGACACGTTGACCACGGTAAAACTTCATTATTGGACTACATTCGCCGCGCAAAAGTTGTGGCAGGCGAAGCTGGTGGCATCACGCAACACATCGGCGCGTATCACGTGCAAACACCAGGTGGCGTGATTACTTTCTTGGATACGCCAGGACACGAAGCGTTTACCGCTATGCGCGCGCGTGGCGCACAAGCCACTGATATTGTGATTTTGGTGGTGGCTGCCGATGACGGCGTGATGCCACAAACCATTGAAGCCATCTCACACGCCAAAGCGGCGAATGTGCCTTTGGTGGTGGCTGTGAACAAAATTGATAAAGAAAATGCCAACCCAGAACGCATTCGTCAAGAATTAACCAAATACGAAGTTATTTCCGAAGAATGGGGTGGCGATGTACAGTTTGTAGACGTGTCCGCCAAACAAGGCACCAATATTGATAAATTACTGGACGCGGTTTTATTGCAAGCAGAAGTATTGGAATTAAAAGCCCCTGTGGACGCACCTGCAAAAGGGATTATTGTAGAAGCCTCTTTGGACAAAGGTCGTGGTACAGTGGCAACCTTATTGGTACAAAGCGGCACACTCAAAAAAGGCGATATGCTTTTAGCTGGCACTGCATTTGGTAAAGTCCGTGCAATGTTCAACGAAAAAGGTAAGCCCATCAACGAAGCAGGACCTTCTATTCCTGTGGAAATTTTGGGTTTATCAGACGTACCCAGCGCAGGTGAAGACGCATTGGTGTTGGCAGACGAGAAAAAAGCACGTGAAGTTGCCCTATTCCGTCAAGGCAAATA
This sequence comes from Neisseriaceae bacterium, assembly GCA_017446355.1. Classification (GTDB taxonomy): domain Bacteria; phylum Pseudomonadota; class Gammaproteobacteria; order Burkholderiales; family Neisseriaceae; genus RGIG3394. Next base: position 2,167 of record JAFSQZ010000014.1, on the reverse strand, counting down.
TCGTGATGTCCGTTTAGCAAAACAGCAAGCGGCAAAATTGGAAAATATGTTCAACAATATGGGCGAAAACCAAGCACAAGTATTGTCGGTTATTGTGAAAACAGACGTACAAGGTACTGCGGAAGCCTTTGTGAAAAGCTTGCAAGAACTGTCCAACGAAGAAGTGCGCGTTAATGTTTTACACAGTGGCGTGGGCAGCATCAGCGAAAGTGATGTCAATTTAGCGGTTGCATCAGGTGCCATCATCATCGGCTTTAACGTCCGAGCAGACAGCTCTGCACGCAAACTGGCAGAAACAGAAGACGTACAAATTCGCTACTACAACGTTATTTACGCAGCCATTGACGATGTTAAGGCAGCCATGAGTGGTATGCTTGCACCAGAAGAAAAAGAACAAATCACAGGTATGGTGGAAATTCGCCAAGTCATCAACGTATCCAAAGTTGGCAATATTGCTGGCTGTATGGTGATTGATGGTTTGGTGAAACGCGACAGCAAAGTGCGCGTTATCCGCAACAATATCGTGGTATTCACTGGCGAATTATCATCACTTAAACGTTTCAAAGACGATGTAAAAGAAGTGAAACAAGGCTTTGAATGTGGCTTAATGATTAAAAACTACAACGACATTTTAGCAGGCGACCAATTAGAATGTTACGACGTGGTTGAAGTCGCACGTTCATTATAAAACCCATCAATTTTCAGGCTGCCTGAACCCTTTTTCAGGCAGCCTGAAATGATTTTTTGTGTGGCAAAAAATAATTTAAGCATAAAATATATGAAAAATATATGAATTGTTGTCCTTAAAACGTTAATCCTGCCTGAAACCTTTAAGCAATGAAAGAAAATACAATGCACAACGACCTAAACACACAAATGATGCAACGCGCCCTTGAATTGGCAAAATTAGGGCGTTTTAGCACTTCGCCCAATCCGCGTGTTGGTTGTGTCATTGTGCAAGGCAAACAAATTGTGGGCGAAGGTTTTCATATTCAGGCAGGCACCGCCCACGCAGAAATTCACGCTTTGCGTCAGGCAGGTACATTAGCACAAGGCGCAACAGCGTATGTAACATTAGAACCTTGTGCGCATTTTGGGCGCACACCACCTTGTGCCAACGCTTTAATTGAAGCAGGCGTTGCGCGTGTCGTGGTGGCAATGCTTGACCCTAATCCTTTGGTTGCAGGCAAAGGATTAAAAATATTACAGGCAGCAGGTATTACCACTGAATGCGGTGTTTTAGAAAACGAAGCTCGTGCGTTAAATCGCGGTTTTCTTTCACGCATAGAACGTCAACGCCCTTTTGTTCGCGCGAAAATAGCCACTTCATTAGACAGCAAAACCGCACTTGCTGATGGCAGCAGCAAATGGATAACAGGTGAAGCCGCACGCGCGGACGTACAAATACTACGCGCTGAAAGTTGCGCGATTGTAACGGGCATTAACACCATTTTAGCTGATGACCCACAATTAAATGTGCGCCACTTCCCTACTTTGCGTCAACCCATTCGCATTGTATTAGACAGCCAATTCAGGCTGCCTGAAAATGCGAAAGTAGTGCAAGATAAACAAGAAACTTGGGTTTTGATTACCAAAGAAAACGATGGACATTTGGCTCAATTTCCTAATGTACGTGTATTCAGGCTGCCTGAAAATCAAAATAACCAATTGAATTTAAAAGAAGTATTAACATTTTTAGCCGAGCAACAAATCGGAGAAATTTTATTAGAAGCAGGGGCAACTTTGGTTTCTGCCTTTTTACAAGAACATTTAATTGATGAAATGGTGTTATACCAAGCCCCAAAACTTTTGGGAAACACCGCTAAAAACGCATTCAGGCTGCCTGAAAACCGCGCCGCGCTCAAGCCTGAAAACACGTGGCAAACCACCGAAATTATTCAATTGGACAATGATGTAAAATGGGTGATGCGTTGGCAAGAAATCTGAAAACGGCAATTTAAAACCTTTACAAAACGCGTCATTCTGACCTTGAACGTAAGCGAATGGAATAATCTTATTTTGTTTGATAAACATTCTTCGCTTACGCTCAAAATAACAAAGATAAAACGTTAGGCTTTGCAAGGGTTTCAGGCAGCCTGAAAGAAAAATAAACCTAAAATTGCCAAAACCGCTAACACAACCCCTACCATATTGACACGATTAAGTC
>JAFSQZ010000121.1 GCA_017446355.1 Neisseriaceae bacterium | reverse complement strand
ATTTCACCGTCATTGCGAAGTTTGCGAAAGCAAACTGTGGCAATCTCCTAATCATAAAGAGAACCCTTTAAATAAGGGGATTACTACAGTCTTAACTTCGTTAAGACTTCGTAATGACGTGGTTTGTTTAAGGTTTCAGGCTGCCTGAAAGATTGATTTAATGACGTGTTTGTTTAAGATTTAAGGCTGCCTGAAAGGGTTTAAATAATCATCGTTATTGTGGAAAAATACTTTTAAATTAGGAGATTGCCACGCATTAACTTTGTTAATGCTCGCAATGACGGTGGTTTTTGGGAGATTGTTACAAAGAAAACACTTTAAATAAGGAGATTGCTACAGTCTTACTTCGTAAGACTTCGCAATGACGTGTTTGTTTAAGGTTTCAGGCAGCAAAAACACCAATTCTGATTGGTTTGAGTATCAAAATTGGTGTTTTTATCTTAACGAACAATTAAGCGGTTGGCATTATTATTGTGGTGATTATTGCGATGAGTATTGTTTTGCCAAATAGCAGAAGTGTGTGTTGGGCGTTGTTGCCGATACACAACTGGTCTTTGGGGCGATATTCGTTGATGAGATGTGTTGTATCGTGAGTTGTATTGTGGGTACGGCTGTTTTTTGTGTTGAGATACTGGATATACTCTTTGTTGTGAAATGGGACGTGGGTGTGCTTTGCGATATTCGTGAATATTGTTTACATGCACAATTTGCACGTTTTGTGGTGGACGATAATTGTGTGGCATACGATTGTAATGCTGATCGTAGTAATAACCATCGTTCATTGCATACAACAGTAAACTGACTGCACCTGTGGTGGCAGCGGCAGTGGCAACCGTATTCACATAAGGATCATCAGATACCACACAAGCCGATAAACTGGTTAAAGATACTGCGCCAATTAAAGTCGCTGTGATGAATTTTTTGGTGGAAAAAAACATAGCTATTCTCCTGTGATGGGGTTTACAAACGAAGAACAGTATAACCAAATAAAGTTTAATTTTTTTTAATAAAATGAAATTCCTTTTAATAATTGGTTAAATTTGTTTGATAAATATTCAGGCTGCCTGAAAAATAAAAAAACAGCCCATTAAATCTAATGGGCTGTTTTTGTTTATCAGTTGTCTGTTTTATGGCGCAACAACTGGTGCAGCTGGGTAAGCAAAGTAAATATAAGTACCCAAAACCACCGCAGACAGAATCGCTAAAATCAAACCGCATTTAACCATTTCTATTTGTTTGATTTGTCCTGTACCAAACACAATAGCGTTAGGTGGTGTGGCAACAGGCATCACGAATGCACAAGAAGCACCGATACCGATGATGATAATCAAGGTTTCTTTGGGTAAGCCCATTTGCGCAGCAATCGCACCGAATACAGGTACTAACAATGCAGCGGACGCAGTGTTTGATGTAAACTCGGTAATCGCAATCACGAAGATAGATACCAAAACCATCAATACCCAATTAGGAATGCCTGCAAACATACCTGCAAAGGTTTTACCCAACACATAAGCCGCGCCTGAATTATCCAAAATCATACTTAAACACAAACCACCACCGAATAGAATCAACACACCCCATTCTGTATTTTCAGCAATGTCTTTCCATTTTGCCAAACCCAATGAAACAATGGCAATCGCCGCTGAAACCGCAACAAAAGCATCAGATAAACGTAAGCCAATATCGTTGGCTTTAAAATATTCATTTAATGGTTTGGTAAAACACCATAACAATGCAGCACAAGTAAACACAATAATGGTCATAATACGTGTGCGATTCCAAGGGATATTTTCTGCTTGGATTTCAATTTTCTGTGATAAATTAGGACGGAAAACGAAATACATACACGCCAACATTAAAGGCAAGAGAATCAGCATAATAGGCAAGCCTACTTTCATCCAATCAGCAAATTCATAGCCTAATGCTTTGGCTGCAATACCATTTGGCGGAGAACCGACCAAAGTACCTAAACCACCAATAGACGCAGAATACGCAATACCTAACAAGACAAAAACAACGGTATTACGGTCTTTTTCCATATCAATATTGGCCAAAATCCCCATTGCCAATGGCAACATCATTGCAGCGGTTGCGGTGTTGGATACCCACATAGACAATGCAGCAGTTGCCAAACAGATTAAAATAGCAGACAAGCCCAAGCGGTTACCCGAAAGGCTAATCAATTTCATAGCGATTTTTTTATCCAATTTTTGGATATGCAAAGCAGTTGCAATCGCAAAACCACCAAAGAAAGTATAGATAATGGGGTCAGCAAAAGGTGCCATTGCTGCCTTAATGTTTAGCGCGGTAACTTTTTCAATAGATAAAAGCTCATTGGTTACTTCATCTTTAACATATTCATTTTTACCAATACCAATCAAAATGGCAGAAATAGGCACCAACAATGAAGTAATGGAAATATGCACTGCTTCTGTTAACCACAATGTAGCAATGAATAACAATAATGCTAAACCTTTGCGTGTATTGGCGTTAACAATATCCGAATCAGGCAGCCAACCGCTTAAAAGTTGATAAAAAACAAAAGACACCACAGCAGCAATCGCAATAATCACCAAACCGCGTATCGGAAACGGATTATCTTTTTCTTCTGCTTCCAAAGGTGTAATATACTCTTCGGGAGTGTTAGGGTTTTCTTGCATAGAACCTCCTACTAAAACGAATAAAATCCATCTCAAACAATCACTATGTATATGATTGTTGTTTGTAATAGTGTTTTACTTAATTAAATATTGTTTTTCAAAATTCAAAAACACCTGAATCCGTTACTCACAACCTAATGGGTTGGAAACATCATTAAAGCAACAACAAAATTGTGTTCTGCTTTGCTTAACCACAAGTATTTTTTAATGAATTTTTAAAAACCCACGAAACGGCAAATTGTACTTTATTTTTAATTTAAGTTGTTAAATATTGTCAATATTTTTTAATATGGTTAATGAAAATTTAATGCTCTGTTTAGATTTTTTTATAAAGGTTAAAACATTGTATAATAACAATCAAAAAGGATACATATTGAAACCACTGGAATAAAATAAACTTATGGAACAAAAAAAGAAAATTTGGATTGCTGTCATTGTATGCGTATTGGCTTGGGTGTTTTTTACCAAAACAGGACAAAAAGTAGGTTGTTCTTTTGGGAAACGACCAGGTTTATGTTATGGCGTTGCTAAATTTTATGAGAATAATCAGAGCTATGCCACAGCAAAAGAGTTTTATGAATTAGATGCCAAACGTGGACAAAGACACGCGCAAAATGCTTTGGGCATTGCGTATTACAAAGGACGAGGCGTACCACAAGATTACACGCAAGCCAAATATTGGTTTGAAAAAGCCGCACAACAAAATCATACCAATGCTTTTCTTTGGTTGGGGCACATGTACTACAAAGGATATGGTGTAGAACAAGATTTCACACAAGCGAAAAAATACTTTCAACAAGCCATTGATAACGGCGATTCTAATGGATTAACGCAGATAGGCATTATGTATGAAGAAGGTAAAGGCGTAGAACAAAGTTACACACAAGCAAAGAAATATTACCAACAAGCTTGTAACGCAAATGACACCAAAGCGTGTACTTATTTAGAAGAGATTAACAAAAATTGATGCGTAAACATATTTTTGTTTGGCACGTTTCAAAAGTAAACCACATCAATCTACTGATTTAAAAGTATTTTTTCGCAATAATGATGATTATTTAAACGTTTTCAGGCAGCCTGAAAACTTACAAACTGCGTCATTACGAAGTCTTAACAGCATTAAAACTGTAATAATCCCTTATTTAAAGTATTCCCTTATGGCTAGAAGGTTGCCACGTTACTTTCGCAAACTTCGCAATAACAGTTTAATCATTCTTTCAGGCTGCCTGAAAAAGTTTATTACGCCACGCCATAACGCTCGCGATAAGCGGTAAGCGGTGTCAAATAAGTCGTTAATTCAGGACATTGTTCTTGTTCCAGCAAAGCAAATAAATCGTTTAAATTAGCAATGGAAACAACGGGCAAATGATATTGTTGTTGCACTTCTTGTACTGCCGACAATTCGCCTGTGCCTTTTTCCATTCTGTCTAATGCAATGGCAACCGCAGCAGGCGTTGCGCCTTCTTTTTGGATTAACGCCACACTTTCGCGCACAGATGTTCCCGCAGAAATCACATCGTCAATAATCAATACGCGTCCTTGCAATGGCGCACCCACCAACACACCGCCTTCGCCATGATCTTTGGCTTCTTTGCGGTTATACGCAAACGGTACATTAACACCTTTTTCAGCCAGCATCATCGCTGTTGCCGCAGCCAAAATAATGCCTTTGTATGCAGGACCGAACAACATATCAAATTGAACATTGCTGGTTAAAATGGCTTCGGCGTAAAATTTTGCCAACTGCAAAGTAGACGCACCATCGTTAAACAAACCTGCGTTGAAAAAATAAGGCGATTGTCGCCCTGCTTTGGTTGTGAATTCCCCAAATTTCAACACGTTTTGTTGCAACGCAAAACGCAAAAAATCCTGACGAAAATCGCTCATATTTTTATCCTTGTCAACCCATTCAGGCAGCAATTGAGTGGATTTAATGATTTTAACGATTCAGGCTGCCTGAAAATGTTAGAATGCGCCATTTTAACAAAGATTAAAGGTATAGAAAATGCGCATTATTTCGGCAAATGTTAACGGCATACGTTCCGCCTATAAAAAAGGTTTTTACGATTATATTGCCCAATCAAACGCAGATATTGTGTGCATACAAGAACTAAAAGCCCAAGAAAACGATTTGGACGAAACGATGAAATCGCCACACGGTATGCACGGCGTTTGGCATTGCGCACAAAAACGCGGTTACAGCGGTGTCGCGATTTACAGTAAACAAAAACCCAATAACGTGCAAATCGGTTTAGGCATAGAAACGTTTGATAACGAAGGACGTTTTGTTCGCGCCGATTTTGAACAATTAAGCGTTGTGTCTTTATATTTACCCAGCGGCACCAGCGCACCAGAACGCCAAGATTTTAAATACGCCTTTTTAGACGCTTTTTTCCCTGTGTTACAACAAATGCTGGCTGAAAACCGTGAAATCGTTGTTTGTGGCGATTGGAACATTGCCCACCAAAATATTGACATTAAAAACTGGAAAAGTAACCAAAAAAATTCAGGTTTTCTGCCCGAAGAACGCGCTTGGGTCAGCAAAGTCATTGATTCAGGCTGGATAGACATATGGCGCACACTCTATCCCGAACAAGCTGGTTACACTTGGTGGAGCAATCGCGGACAAGCGTATGCCAAAGACGTTGGTTGGCGCATTGATTACCAAATGCTTTCACCATCGCTTGCCGCCAAAGCCAAAAGCGCACATATTTATAAAGATGTTAAATTTTCCGACCACGCGCCTTTGGTGGTAGATTATCAAGATTAATGTTCCGTTTAAACAAGCTTAACGCTGCCTGTAAAAATGCTACTCAATATGATGTAAAATACGAAAGCTTGTATCACGACGTTTTAAAAACGCATTGTATTTTATTAAGATTTAAATGCTTTACGTGTTCACCAAAAACCGTTATTGATAATAGGAAAAATATGATTCACACCGATAATTTATGCTGGTTAGATATGGAAATGACTGGTCTTAATCCTGACACCGATAAAATTATAGAAGTTGCTATGATTATCACCGATAAAAACTTAAATGTGTTGGCACAATCCGAAGTTTACGTTATTCACCAAAGCGATGAAATTCTCAACAATATGGACGAATGGAACACCAGCACCCACAATCGCACAGGACTAACAGAACGCGTGCGTCAATCCACCTATACCGAATCAGAAGTAGAACAACGCCTTTTGGATTTTATGCAACAATGGCTGCCTGAAAAAACTTCCCCTATGTGTGGCAACACCATACATCAAGACCGTCGTTTTATGCAGCGTCATATGCCTCGTTTAGAAGCTTATTTTCACTATCGCAATTTAGACGTATCCACGCTCAAAGAATTGGCACGTCGTTGGCACCCTGAAGTTTATAAAGGCGTTGTCAAAAAATGTTCACATCAAGCATTGGACGATATTTTAGAAAGCATTGAAGAAATGCGACATTATCGCGACACCTTTTTAAGGCTGCCTGAATAAAATACTGTATTCTATATTGATGTTTCAGGCAGGCTAAAACACTCATCGCATTGATACTGTTTACATTCATCAGCATCAATGCGATGAACCGTTCAAACACTTAAAAATGCTTACCACAACGCTTTAAAAAACTTCGTTCAAACACTCTTTAACCTCAACAACAAAACAAAAATCTTCTCTAAAAAACAAGCAGTCAACACCATCTCACAACATTTTCAGGCAGCCTGAAACCTTGTTATTGATAACAATATCCCCATATTGGTGCAATATGTTAAAATACTGCCGTTTTGCCTGTAAAAATGGCGTAAGGAATCTCAACTATGTTAGTGAATTTAGCCAAAAAAATCTTTGGTAGCCGCAACGACCGATTACTGAAACAATATAAAAAAATTGTATCAAAAATCAACACATTAGAATCAAGCATCAAAGCACTTTCTGATGAAGAACTGAAAGATAAAACCGCAGAATTTAAAGAACGTCTAGCAAAAGGAGCCACTTTAGACAGTATCCTGCCTGAAGCCTTTGCTGTTTGTCGTGAAGCATCGGTACGTACGCTTGGTTTGCGCCATTTTGATGTACAACTCATTGGTGGTATGGTATTGCATGACGGCAAAATTGCCGAAATGCGTACAGGTGAAGGTAAAACATTAGTCGCCACTTTAGCCGTATATTTAAATGCCCTATCTGGCAAAGGCGTACACGTGGTTACAGTAAACGATTATTTGGCACAACGTGATGCCGACACATTACGCCCTTTGTATGATTTTTTAGGTCTAACCGTAGGCGTAATCATCAGCAATCAAGAACCTTTCTACCGTCAAGAAGCTTATAACGCCGACATCACTTATGGCACCAACAACGAATTTGGCTTTGACTATTTACGCGACAATATGGTGCTTGACCAATACGACAAAGTTCAACGCGAATTAAATTTTGCCGTTGTGGACGAAGTGGACTCCATCTTAATTGATGAAGCGCGTACCCCTCTAATTATTTCAGGGCAAGCCGATGATAATATTCAACTTTATCAAGTGATGAATCAAATTCCTGATCAATTATCACGACAAGAAACAGAAGACGGCGAAGGTGATTATTGGGTAGACGAAAAAAATCACCAAGTTACGCTTTCCGAACAAGGTCATGAGCGTGCGGAACAAATCCTAACACAAATGGGTTTACTCAAAGCTGGTGATTCACTTTATTCAGCCAGCAACATTATGTTTATGCATCACTTAATGGCAGCTTTACGCGCACACAGCCTGTTTCACCGAGACCAACATTACGTGGTTAAAGATGGCGAAATTGTGATTGTAGACGAACACACAGGTCGTTTAATGGACGGTCGCCGCTGGTCTGATGGTTTACATCAAGCAGTGGAAGCCAAAGAAGGCGTAGAAATCAAAAAAGAAAACCAAACATTAGCCAGCATCACATTCCAAAACTACTTCCGTCTTTATAGCAAACTGGCAGGTATGACAGGTACTGCCGATACCGAAGCCTATGAATTCCAAAGTATTTACAATTTAGAAACCGTCATTATTCCAACCAACCGTCCTGTTTTACGCAAAGACTTTAACGACCAAGTTTTCCGCACAGCCGAAGAAAAATTTGAAGCTGTTGTTAAAGATGTTAAAGATTGTTACGAACGCAAACAGCCTGTATTGATTGGCACCACCACCATTGAAAACTCCGAATTGGTTTCAGAATTATTAAAACAAGAAGGCTTGCCACACAATGTTCTAAACGCCAAAGAACACCAACGCGAAGCTTTAATTGTGGCACAAGCAGGGCAGCCTGCAATGATTACCGTTGCCACCAATATGGCAGGTCGTGGTACCGATATCGTATTAGGCGGCAATATTCAACATCAAATTGAAGCCATTGAAAACGATGAAACGCTGCCTGAAAGCGAAAAACAACAACAAATTCAAGCATTAGAAAAACAATGGGAACTCAATAATCAACTTGTTTTAACCGCAGGTGGCTTACACATCATCGGCACAGAACGTCATGAAAGTCGCCGTATTGATAACCAATTGCGTGGTCGCGCTGGTCGTCAAGGCGATCCTGGTTCCAGCCGTTTTTACTTATCTTTTGAAGACCCTTTATTGCGTTTATTTGCTTTAGATCGTGCGGCGGCGATTTTAAATCGTTTATCGCCTGAACGCGGTGTTGCCATTGAGCATAACATTCTCACGCGTCAAATTGAAAATGCCCAACGCAAAGTAGAAGGACGCAACTTTGATATGCGCAAACAAGTGTTGGAATATGATGACGTTGCCAACGACCAACGCAAAGTTTTGTACCATCAACGCAACGAATTACTCACCACGCCAAATATCAGCGAACACACCAAACAAATGCGCGACTACATTATCGGCGAATTGGTGGACGAACACATTCCACCAGACAGTATGGAAGAGCAATGGAATGTTGCAGGTTTGGAAACACAGTTAGCGAGTGAATTTAATGTACACGCCGATATTAAAGGCTGGCTGAAAGCCGATAATACTTTGGAAAATGAAGACATTAAAGAACGCTTATTGAAACAAATTGAACAAGAATACCAAGACAAAATTGCCTTGGTGAACGAAGCCGACTTCAACAATTTTGAACGCAACATTACTTTACAAGTGATGGACGTTCGTTGGCGTGAACACCTTGCAGCGATGGATTATTTACGACAAGGCATTCACTTACGTGGTTATGCACAAAAAAATCCAAAACAAGAATACAAACGCGAAGCATTCGGTATGTTCCAAGATTTGTGGCACAACATTCAAAAACAAGTTGCCGAAATTTTGATTTCTGTTCGTGTTGAACCCAATGAAGACGTAGCAAGTGAAACCGCGCCAGAAAGCGTACCCAGTGAAGCACATCAAGCTGATGCACCTGATATGCAGTCCGTTTTAGGCACATCGCGCGACAATTTAGCACGCGCAGCCTTTAATCCAGACAACGCCAATGAAGAAGATGAACAATATTTCCCTGCTGCATTAGAAGCACGCGGCATCACCGTTCTTCGCAATGATCCTTGCCCTTGTGGCAGCGGTTTAAAATACAAACATTGTCACGGACGCTTGTCTTAATACCAAAGCTGCCTAAAACCTATTCTTCTCTTTTTTCAGGCAGCTTTTTTTGTTTGATTACAACAACTTTCAGGCTGTCTGAAACCCAAATATTTCCTTTTCAGGCAGCTTTTATTAACACAGTTATGACACAACACTATTCCGAAGAAAGTATTAAAGTTCTCAAAGGTTTAGAACCTGTTAAAGAACGTCCTGGTATGTACACACGTACCGACAGCCCCACGCACATCTGCCAAGAAGTCATAGACAATGCGGCAGACGAAGCTTTGGGCGGTTTTGCCACGCAAATTGACGTAGTGGTTCACGAAGACAGCTCTATTTCTGTGCGCGATAATGGACGCGGTATTCCCACAGGCATTCACCCACTTGAAGGCATTCCTGTAGTGCAACTTGTTTTTACACAACTGCACGCAGGTGGCAAATTCAACAAAAAAGAAGGCAACAGTGCCTATGCATTTTCAGGTGGTTTACACGGCGTAGGCGTTTCTGTAACCAACGCATTATCTAAACGTTTAGAAGTAACCGTCAAACGTGAAGGCAAAATTGAACGCATTGTTTTTGCTGATGGAGAAGTCATTGAACCTCTAAACCAAATCGGCAAATGCGCCATCAAAGACACAGGGACAGAAGTACGCCTTTATCCCAATGCACGTTATTTTGAAAGTGCCAACTATAATTTCAACGAATTAGAACGTTTATTACGCGCCAAAGCCGTATTGTTGCAAGGCGTAACCGTTAACCTAACCTATCTCAACAAAACGCAGCCTGAACACAAAACTTGGCATTATCCACAAGGTTTACGCGGTTATTTAGAAAGTTTACTGCAAGACAGTGATGAAGAACTGCCTATCTTTTCAGCAGAAAATTATCTGTCCAGCAACCAAGACGATTTTCGTGAAGGCGAAGGTGTCGCCTTCGCACTCACTTGGTTAGAAGAAGGAAACGTTGCCAGTGAAAGCTACGTTAATCTCATTCCAACGCCACTTGGTGGTACACACGAAGCAGGTTTAAAACAAGCAATGTTTAACGCCGTCAGCAACTTCATCACACACCACAATTTACTGCCACGCGGAGTCAAACTACAAAGCGATGACGTATTCAGTCGCGCCGCCTTTGTTTTATCTGCACGCGTATTAGACCCACAATTTCAAGGACAAACCAAAGACAAACTCACCAACCGTGATGCACGAAAACTCGTAGAATACGTATGCAGCGACCCACTAGAATTATGGCTAAATCAAAATGTAGACATAGGCAAAAAAATCGCAGAATTAGCCATCAAACAAGCCCAAGCACGTATTCATTCCGTAAAAAAAATTGAAAAACGCAAAGGTTCAGGCGTTGCCGTTTTACCAGGCAAACTCACCGATTGCGACAGCGAAGACATTCGTGAAAACGAACTTTTTCTCGTAGAAGGCGACAGCGCAGGAGGTTCAGCCAAACAAGCGCGAGAAAAAGCCTTCCAAGCCATTTTACCCTTGCGCGGAAAAGTACTGAATACCTATGAAGTCAATCGCGACCACCTATTTGCCAATGCTGAAATTCACGATATTTCCGTTGCCATCGGCGTTGACCCACACAGCGCAACAGACGAAGTAGATTTAAGTGGTTTACGTTATGGCAAAATCGCCATCTTATCCGATGCTGATGTAGACGGCTCACACATTCAAGTGTTACTACTTACCCTATTTTACCGCCACTTCCCCAAATTGATAGAAAAAGGACACATCTACATCGCGCAACCACCCTTATACCGAGTTGATGTCAACGCACAAGGCAAAAACAAACCCGCACGTAAATATTACGCACTAGATGACGATGAATTAAACAGCATTTTGGAACGTTTAGAAAAAGAAAAAGTACGCGAAAACAGTTACGCCATCAGCCGTTTCAAAGGTCTAGGCGAAATGAACTTTGACCAACTCAAAGAAACCACACTACACCCAGACACACGCCGACTATTACAAGTAAACATTCCATCATACAACACCGAAAACACCGAAAATATTTTTCTAAAACTAATGGCAAAAGGCGAAGCAGCCAGTCGCCGCAACTGGATGGAACAAGAAGGCGACCGTGCCGAATGCGATATTTAGAACCTATGTTCGTAAGATTGATGGCTTGATTTTATTAACCATTCTTGCGAATACAAAGCGGTTTTTAAAGCCAATATCAAGACTATTGACTTTAAAAACCAACGCAGTAGGCTCATAAAGTAGCGATAAAAGCAAGATTAAGATTATGAACACAGGTTCTTATTTTCAGGCTACCTGAAACGGAAACAAATATGGAAAACCAAAACACCCAACAAAATGAACAACACCACCGCAGCATAAAATCCTTCGTCTTGCGACAAGGACATATGACCGCAGCACAACAACGCGCCATTGATGAAAATTGGGAAAAAGTTGGCGTAAATTTTCAGGCAGCACACATAGACTTAAACGCCTTATTCAAACGCAACAACCCAAAAATTCTAGAAATTGGTTTTGGTATGGGCGTTGCCACCGCACAAATAGCCCAAACGCTGCCTGAAAAAGACTTTCTAGCCATTGACGTACACGGACCTGGAGTTGGCAACTTATGCAAACTCATCGCCGAACAAAACATCAACAACATCAAAGTAATGCGCCATGATGCCGTAGAAGTTGTAGAACAAATGCTGCCTGAAAACAGTTTAGACGGCATACACATCTTCTTTCCCGACCCTTGGCACAAAAAACGCCACAACAAACGCCGCCTAATCCAAATCCCTTTTATTGAAAAACTCTTGCCCAAACTCAAATCAAAAGGTTATATTCACCTAGCCACCGATTGGGAAGAATACGCCACACAAATGCTAGACGTATTAAACCATTTTGAAGCCCTACAAAACACCGCCCAAGACTACGCGCCCACACCAGCATACCGTCCAGAAACCAAATTTGAAGCGCGTGGTAAACGTTTAGGACACGGCGTTTGGGATTTAATTTTTACCAAAAAATAATTCAGGCAGCCTGAAACCTTTTATCATCACTCTTCCAATCAAGGAACACATTATGAAAGACAAAATTTTGCTGCTCGCTAAACAACAAGGCGCACAAGTTACCCCACTACGCGAACAAGTGCTAGACATCGTCTTAAAAATTGATGGCATCATCAAAGCCTATCATGTACTTGCACAAATGCAATTAAGCAGTCAAACCGTCATCGCGCCCCCCACTGCCTACCGCGCTTTAGATTTCTGGACAGAATTAGGCATCTTGCACAAAATTCCCGCCGTAAATGGCTATATTTTATGCCGTCATTTACAACAAGACGACAGCTCATACAACCAACACAACAACACATACACCCACAACAATAGCTTTATTTTAGTCTGCACCCAATGTGGCACTGTTGAT
>JAFSQZ010000120.1 GCA_017446355.1 Neisseriaceae bacterium | reverse complement strand
TTTTGCTATGCATTTCACATAAAATAATTCAATTTAGTTATGTAGTATCGGAGTGAAAAGAAATGAAACAAAATATAAATGGCTTTACTTTGATTGAGCTGATGATTGTGATTGCAATTATTGGCATTTTGGCTGCAATTGCCTTGCCTATGTATTCAGATTATACATCACGCACCAAAGCAACAGGAACTTTGCAGGAATTATCATCTATTAAAACAGAAGTTTCTATGTGTATTATGGATACTGGTAAAAAAGAAGGTTGTAATCATAATACAAATGGTATCAGTAATATTGATGATGCAGTAAATGGCGGTTTTTCTGTCACCAAACTTGTAAAAGTTGAAAATGGTGTAATTACGGCTGTGTCTGGTGCAACTTCTCGTTCAGGCAAAAATTTAGATATTATTTTAACACCTAATGAGGACGGTAATATCGGTAATGAACGTACGCTTTATTGGAAAATCACTGGTGATATTTGTGATGATCCTAGACGTGGATTGAGAGAGTCTGTAGGATGTGTAAAATCCTAGTTTTTTAATTGCTCAATTTGCATTTTACCCTTTATGAATTATCAACGTTTTCGTTTCGCACTTAAATGGGCTGGCTGGCATTTATTGGTCAGCGCGATTGTTGCTGCCTCAATGGCATATTTGGTGTTTAAAGTTTGGTATCCCTATCCTTTTCGCCAAATAACAGACGGCACCAGTATTTATCTTTTGTTGATTACAGTAGATGTTATTTGTGGTCCTGTTTTAACCTTTATTTCAGCTAGCCCTAATAAAAGCAAACGCGAAATGGCAACTGATTTGTCTTTAATCGGTTTGGTGCAAATGGCTGCGTTTATTTATGGTTTGCAAACTGTGGCGGTTGTGCGTCCTGTGGTGATGGCGTTTGAAGAAGATCGTTTTTACACAGCAACAGCAGTACAATTTGAAAACGTTGATAAAGCCACTTTTCAAAAAGCCCCAGCTGGTTTGCAAACGCTTTCGTGGACGGGCGTTAGAAAAGCAGCTGTGCGTCCTTTGGTAGACGAAGATAAAAAATTAAATCAAGAATTGTGGTTAGAAGGTAAACGCCCTGCTGTTCGTCCTGATTGGTGGATTCCTTACGATAATGCCAAAAAAGATATTCAGGCAGCGATGAAACCTATTGATGAGTTAATGCAACGTAAACCACAGTTTCGTGCCAAAATTGAAGCCGAAATACAAAAACAACAGCTAAATAATGAAACGCTTTTTTATTTACCATTTACCAGTGAAACGGTACAAGATTGGATTGTATTGATGGACAAGGAAAGCAATTTTAGAGGCTATATTGAAGTAGATGCTTTTTAAAAGCATTACAACATTGTAATTTGATTGAGTGATTAAGCTGCCTGAATTAAGTTTCAGGCAGCTTAATCATTTTAATGATAGAATGAGAACCCATTTTATTCGTTTTGTTATTTAGGGGACAACACAAGAAAATTGCTCGTGTTGTCTTTTATATTGATTAAAAAACTATGTTAAATCGTATTTTTTCTTGGTTTGAAAACCGCGTTGAAACCTATCCCGACAGGCAGCCTGAAACCCCAAAACACGGCTTGCTGCATTTTATTTGGTCTTGTACCGATGGTGTGCGTCCTTGGTTGCTTTTATTGATGGTCTTTACTGTGGGTAAAGGCGCAATGGAAGCGATATTGTTTCAGTTTGTCGGCACATTGGTTGATTGGTTAAATATGTATTCGCCTAGCCAATTGTGGACAAACAAAAAAGTATCCTTACTGGCAATGGCAGCCACTTTATTACTGTTTGTTTTATGGCATTTTTTGGCGGAAAACGTGCGTCTACAAACATTGCAAGGCGTATTTCCTATGCGTTTGCGTTGGCATTTTCACCGCTTAATGTTGGGGCAATCGTTAGGGTTTTATCAAGATGAATTTGCGGGACGCGTTTCAGCAAAAGTGATGCAAACTGCTTTGGCGGTGCGCGACAGTGTGATGACGTTCACCGATTTGGCAACGTTTGTTGTGGTGTATTTTTTCAGTTCGGGCTTGATTTTGCTGGCGGTAGATGCGAGATTTTTGTTGCCATTTATATTATGGATTGTCGCGTTTGCAACGGTTTTATTTATTTTTATTCCACGCATTTCGCAAAGCGCAAGACGACAAGCCAATGCACGCAGTTTGATGACAGGACGCGTTACCGATGCTTATGCCAATATTGCCACCGTTAAATTATTTTCTCATGGTGAACGAGAAGCACAGTACGCCAAAGAATCTATGCAAGAATTTATGGTAACCGTGCGAGCGCAAATGCGCTTGGCAACTTTATTAAACAGCAGCTGTTTTTTACTCAACACTTTGCTTACTTTATCCATTGCCAGTTTGGGCTTATGGCTTTGGCATCAAAATTATGCCAGTGCGGGCGCGTTTGCCACTGCTTTAACGATGGCTTTGCGTGTTAATGTCTTGTCGCAACGCATTATGTGGGAATCCGTTCATTTATTTGAAAACGTTGGCACAGTCAGCGATGGTATGGCAACCTTGTCCAAACCGCATACCATCGTAGACAAACAAGATGCGCAAACTTTGCAAGTGTCAGGTGGTGAAATTCAATTTAAAAACATAGCATTTGCGTACAGTGAAGATAAACCCTTATTAAATCAATTTAATTTAAACATTCAGGCAGGTGAAAAAGTCGGTTTAATTGGGCGAAGTGGTGCAGGAAAATCCACTTTGGTGAATTTGTTATTGCGTTTTTATGAGCCACAAAGTGGTGAAATTTTAATTGATGGACAAAATATTCAAGACGTTACCCAAAAAAGTTTACGCGCACAAATCGGCTTGGTTACCCAAGACACCAGTTTGCTGCATCGTTCTGTGCGCGATAACATTGTTTATGGTCGTCCGAATGCCAGTGAAGAAGAAATGGTTCAGGCAGCCAAAAAAGCACAAGCTGATGAATTTATTGAACAATTATCGGATATTTCAGGCAGGAAAGCTTATGATGCGCACGTGGGCGAGCGCGGTGTTAAACTTTCAGGTGGACAACGTCAACGCATTGCGATTGCACGAGTAATGCTAAAAGACGCGCCAATTTTATTGCTTGATGAAGCAACCAGTGCTTTGGACAGCGAAGTTGAAGCAGCCATTCAAGAAAGTTTAGGCAGTATGATGCGTGGAAAAACCGTGATTGCGATTGCGCACCGCTTGTCTACTATTGCTGCGATGGATAGACTGATTGTGTTAGACAAAGGACAAATTGTTGAACAAGGCACGCATACACAATTATTGGCGCAAAATGGTTTATACGCTAAATTATGGGCGCATCAAAGCGGTGGTTTTTTACCTGAATATTTGGAAGATTAAATCATACTGCTTTAATGTTGATAAAAATGTACTCCTTTCAAAGTGAGTACATTTTTTATTTCAGGCTGCCTGAATACAAAAGTGTTGTAAAAAAAAAACAATTTTTATTAACAATTTTTTATTAACAACAAATATTCTTGATATACATTTTGTATTCTTATATAAAGAACATCTTCAAATTATCGCAAGTTACGTATGTGATTGCGATGCTTTTTTTATTCTTTTTATTTTTTATGGAGATATGATGGTTATGCTTTCAAAATCACTTCGTTCGGTTTGTATTATTCTAACAATAATGTCGTTATCAGCTTGTAAAGAAAAAGATCAAGCTGAAAATCAAATTCCTCCTACTGTACCTATTCAACAAGTTGAAACGCCAACATCAGAAACGCCAACATCTGGTGAGTCTTCTATCAGCATCGTTATTCCAGTAGCTAATGAAAAACTTGAAGCCGTTGAAGAAGCACGTACCAAAGTAAATATGGCACATGAAAAATATGTAAGAATAACAGGTGAACTATGTGCAGATGGTTTTGTTTACAATCAACCACCAATGCCTCTAGAACGAAGAAAAGAATTAGAAAAAGAGCAAGAGATTGCTAGAACTGAATTAGATGCAGCACTGGAAGAATTTACTGCTGCAGCAGAAGCATATAAAGCTGAAACTGGATTGGACGTTCCTGGTATTAAATTGGAGATGTTTTGTTAAGTTATCAATGATTAAAAACCACCTATTCTATAATAGGTGGTTTTTTATATTTCATTATTTTTTTATTAAGCTACCTGAAACATATTGGTTTTCAGGCAGCCTTTTTTGATTTTTCTTATTTTTTCTTATTATTTTTCTTGTTGTTTACAGCAGGTTCTTTATCCAATATTTCCACTGCACCGACTGCGCTTTGTGCGGCTATTTTTTTGTTGATGTGCCATTGTTGCGCGATGGTCAGCAGGTTATTGGTTACATAATACAATACCAACGCAGCAGGGAAGAAGAAGAACATAATTGAAAACAGCAATGGCATAATTTTCATCATTTGCGCTTGCGCAGGATCGGTTGGTGGTGGACTTAATTTGGTTTGGAACCACATGGTCGCTGCCATTAAAATTGGCAAAATAAAGAATGGGTCGGGGCGACTTAAATCGCTAATCCAGCCAAACCAAGGGGCTTGACGCAATTCTACCGATAGGAAAATCATCCAGTATAAACCAATGAAAATCGGCATTTGAATCAATATGGGTAAGCAACCGCCCAGTGGATTGATTTGTTCTTTGCGATAAAGTTCTACCATCGCTTGTTGCATCGCCATACGGTCTTCGCCATATTGTTTTTTCAGTGCTTCTAATTTTGGCGCAACGGTGCGCATTTTTGCCATAGATTTGTAGGCTTTATCGTTTAGTGGATACAAAATGGCTTTGACAATAATGGTGAGTAAAACAATTGCCCAGCCCCAGTTTTTAACAATGCTGTGTAACCAGTTTAACAATGCGAATAATGGTGCGGCGAAAATGTGTACGCGACCGTAATCTTTGGTGAGTACAAATTTTGGCGCAACGGTTTTGAGAATACTGGTTACTTGTGGACCTGCGTATAAATTGGCGGCAAATGTTTGCTTGCTACCTGCTGCAACGCTGATTGCGCTTGTGTTTACGCCTGAACTGTATAAGTTTTCGGCAAGACGTTTAATGTCAATCGCGCAAGCATTGGTACATAAGTTTTCACCGTTTTCAGGCTGCATAATCCAAGCCGTTGCAAAATAATGTTGAATCATTCCAACATAACCGCCAGTGGCTTTGCGTTGATATTCGGCTTCGCTTTTACCACTTTGGAAGTCTTTATCTAAATCGCTGTAATCCACTTTTTCAAATTCATCAGCATCGGGTGTGTAAACCACTGGACCGTGATAGCTGCGCATAAACCAGCCTTCGCCTTCTGGTTCGCTGTTGTCGCGCACAATATTGTAAGAAGTGGCAATATTGCGTGCGATGCCACTGTTGTTGTTGACTTCAAAACGTACGTTAATCACGTAGCTGTTTTTGGTAAACGTATAAACTTTGTTGATTTGCAAACCGTTTTGTTCAGGTGCGGATAAGCGTACTTCTAATTTGTCGCCTTGTAATTCATAGTTTTTTTGCGTTGCGGTAAACGATACGCCTTCTAATAGATTTTTACCTGTTTCATCAATCAATTGTGATTGTGCAACGTAGGTTAATGGTTTGCCGTCAGACAGTAACACGAATTCTTTATTCTCATCAGCTGAAGCATTGTATTGACGCAAAGTTAAGCCATTGAGTATACCGCTTTTTTCATCAATCACGGCTTTAACCAAATCGGTTTGCACGGTAATTGGAGAAGTGGTTTGCAATGGCGAAGCGGTTGTGTTATTGGCTGGTGCATTGGTTGCAATAGGTGCGCTGGCTTGTTGCGCCGTGTTTTGTGCAACAGGTGTGGGAAACATTTTTTCCCAACCCATCAAAATCAACATTGCCAAAATAACTGTAATTATGGTGCGTTTAATATCCATCGTAACGTTTTCCCGTGTAGATGAGCATCTAGGCAGGTTTCAGGCTGCCTGAAAATAATGATTAGGGAACAGGGTCGTAACCGTGTCCGTCCCAAGGGTGGCAACGACAAATTCGTTTAATTGCCAAAACGCCGCCTTTTGCTGCGCCATATTTTTTGATTGCTTCTATTGCGTATTGTGAGCAAGTGGGCGTGTAACGACAGCGCGGAGCTATCATCGGACTGATGGCAATTTGATAAAAGCGAATCAAAGCCAAAAAGAATTTACTGAACATATTTATCCTTATTCAGGCTGCCTGAACACTGGTTTTTATCTTGTTTAGGGAGCATCAATTCTGCTAATTCTTGACGTGCTAAATCTGCGTTGTCGTATGTAAACGCTGTGCGCACGCGTACCACAAAATCATATGGTGGCAAGATGTGTTTATACCGCCGAAACCAATCCCGAATGACTCGTTTCATATAGTTACGGCGGTTGGCGCGTTTGGCAACTTTTTTGCTGACCACAAGACCCAATCGCGCAAAGTCTTGTGTATTGTTTTCCGATTGCCATACTTGCACTAATGTGCGTGAACGTACCTTTTTAAGCGCAAAAACGGAAGAAAATTCTTCCGTTTTAAGCAATCGGTAACATTTGCCGAAACTGTTGTTCAATTCAATTAAACAGCTAAACGTTTGCGACCTTTTGCGCGACGAGCAGCTAATACTGCGCGACCGCCACGAGTTTTAGAGCGCACCAAAAAGCCGTGTGTGCGTTTGCGTTTGGTTACAGAAGGTTGAAAAGTGCGTTTCATTTTTTTTGTCCTAAACTATAAATTTAAAGAAATTCAAACGGCTAATTAAACCTTTTTTTCTTTATTTTGTCAATTAAAAATAGGTGTTTCGTTGTTAAAAATTTAATGCTGTGTATTTGTGAGCTGTATGGTTTTGCAAAATTTTGATTGGTTTTACAAAGATTTCAGGCTGCCTGAAAGTGATGATTTCTCAGGCAGCCTTGAAAGGTTTGTTTTGCATTAACCGTAGCGTTTTTGGAATTCCACCATAAAATCAATCAATGCTTCCACGCCTTGTAATGGCATTGCGTTATAAATGCTGGCGCGCATACCGCCCATAGATTTATAACCGCGTAACATACGTAAGCCACGTGTGGTGGATTCTTGTGCAAATAATTCGTCCAATTCTGCATTGCCAGTGGTGAAAATGACGTTCATTCTAGAACGCGCACCAGGGTGTACGTTGTTTTGGTAGAAACCGCCACTGCCATCAATAGCACCGTATAAAATTTTGGCTTTCAGTGCGTTGATGGTTTCCATTTGTGCTACACCGCCTTGCGATTGTAACCAGCGGAACACTAAACCTGCGATATAAATAGGATAAGTGGCTGGTGTGTTGTACATTCCTTGTTTGGAAACGTGTGATTTGTAGTTCCATACATCGGGTACGCGATCGGAGCAGCGATCTAATAAGTCTTCACGAATGATGACAATGGTGGCACCAGAAGGACCGATGTTTTTTTGTGCGCCTGCGTAAATGACACCGAAATCAGATACGTTTACTTTGCGCGATAAAATTTCAGAAGACATATCGCAAATCAATGGTGGCATACCGTCTTCTAATTTAGGAATTTCGCGATATTGTAAACCGTGTACGGTTTCGTTAATCACAAAGTGAACAAATGCAGAATCTTTGTCAATGTCCCAAGCAGAAACGGGTGGCAGGTTTCTAAATTGGTAGTCGCTCCAACCATCTGCTGCCAAGTGAATATCACAATCAGATAGTTTACCCATTTGTGAATGTGCAATTTTTGACCAGTTGCCTGTTACGACAGAATCAACACGTTTAAAACCATTGGCAAAATTCATTACGACTTGGTTAAATTGTGCTGATGCGCCACCTTGTAAAAATAAAACTTTATAGTTGTCTGGAATGTCTAATAATTGACGTAAATCTTGTTCGGCGTGATACAAAATGCTGGCAAATACGTCTGAACGATGCGACATGGTCATTACTGAAAAACCAGTGCCATTGTAGTCAAACATCTCGCTTTGAGCTGTGCGTAATACGCTTTCAGGCAGCACTGCGGGACCTGCTGAAAAATTATAAATAGGAGATTCGTGCATAGTTATTCTTTCGGAGTTGTGCGTTTTTATCGGAAATATTCAGGCAGCCACAAAAGCTGCCTGAAAAAATGTTTTATATTTTAGTCTTCTGATGGCTAATGTGGCAAGATTTTCACCAAGAGTTTTGCTAAATTTTTTTCACAAATTTCTGCTAATTGTATGATTGAAACATTTCGCAAGCGACTGATTTCTTCGGCAATTTGGACAATTTTTGCTGGTTCGTTACGCCCATTAGGCAGCATATAGGGGCTGTCGGTTTCTAAAACAAAACTGTTTTCAGGCAGCTTTTGTGCCAGATGACGTACTTTTTTGGCATTGGGGTTGAGCAATAATGCGCCCAAACCAATTAAAAAACCTTGTTTTATCAATAAGTCAGCTTCTTCTGGGCTGCCTGAAAAACCGTGCGCAATGCCACCGTGTTGAAATTGTGTGCGCTTGATTGAATTTAAAATAGCTGTTGTGGCGTGGACATTGTGCAACATAATGGGGCGTGCATAGGTTTTTGCTAAATCCAATTGTGTTTCAAAACAAGTGATTTGTGTTTGCCAAACGTTTTCAGGCAGCTTTTTGCTTTTGTCTAAACCGATTTCACCCACCAAAATATCTGAATGTTGTTGTAAAAACTGTTGTAACAAGCATACATCGTTTTTCCAGTATTCGGTAATGAACCAAGGGTGAACACCACACGCTACGGCGCAAATTTCAGGCAGCGTTTTTAATGCCAGCACCGATTGCCATTCTGTTGCATCTGCGCTTGGCACCAATAGTTTGCTGACCTTTTGTGCTTTGGCACGCGCTAAAATGATTGGCAACGATTGTTGCCATTCTGGGGCGATGAGATGACAGTGAGTGTCTGTAAACATATTGATGTCCGAAAATAGGGTGGTTTAGGTTAACACAAAAAATAACGATTTCGGCTTATTTATCATTTTTATTATTGTTCAAGGAATTGTTCACTTTGTTTGGTATAACGAATATTTATCTTTAATTCTTCAACGTGGCTTTTGTAAAGGTTTCAGGCAGCCTGAATGTGTGGCAATAAATATTGTCAGTCCATATGTTAAAATCTCGCTTTTTGATTTTGGGCAAAGACAATGCAGTTGGCACGCGCACAACAAATTCTTCACGATACTTTTGGTTACCACGAATTTCGTGGCAATCAAGCGCAAGTTGTGGAAGCCATTTTACAAGGCAAAAGCGCGTTGGTCTTGATGCCAACAGGTGGTGGTAAATCTTTGTGTTACCAAATTCCTGCTTTAATGATGGACGGTTTGGTGATTGTGGTTTCGCCTTTAATTGCCTTAATGGACGACCAAGTTGCTGCTTTGCGTGCAGCAGGTGTGGCAGCAGGCGCGGTACACAGTGGTACCAGTGGTGAAGAAGTGCGCAGTTTGGCAGAAAAAATTGATTCAGGCAGCCTGAAATTATTGTATGTATCGCCAGAACGATTGGTTAGTGAACGTTTCTTGCGTTTTTTGGCACACAGCAACATCAGTTTATTTGCCATAGATGAAGCGCATTGTGTCAGTCAATGGGGACACGATTTTCGTCCTGAATATCAACAATTAGGTATTTTGGCAGAACGTTTTCCAAACGTGCCACGCGTGGCATTAACAGCAACCGCCGACCAACAAACCCGTGCAGACATCAAACATTATTTGCATTTAGAAGATGGCGTAGAATTCGTATCCAGTTTTGACCGCGCCAATATTTATTATCAAGTGATTGAAAAAAACAATGGCAAAAAACAACTGCTTGATTTTATTAAACAACAAATGCACGGACAAAGCGGTATTGTGTACTGTTTAAGCCGAAAAAGTGTAGAAGATGTTTGTCAATTTTTGTGTGAAAACGGTTTAAACGCTTTACCTTATCACGCAGGTTTGCCCATAGAAATGCGCAGCGAACACCAAGCGCGTTTCACGCGTGAAGAAAACGTGATTATGGTGGCAACCGTTGCCTTTGGTATGGGCATTGATAAACCAGACGTGCGTTTTGTGGCGCATTTGGATATGCCACAAAGTGTGGAACATTTTTACCAAGAAAGTGGACGTGCTGGACGCGATGGACTGCCAGCAGTAAGTTGGCTGTGTTACGGTATGAACAATTTAGTGTTGCTCAAAGAGCGCATTATGGAAAGTCAAATTGCCGATGTGCAAAAACACATTGAATTGGAAAAACTCAATGAAATGTTTGAAGTGTGTGAAACCGTTGCCTGTCGCCGTCAGCAACTCTTGCGTCATTTTGGTGAACACATTGAACCTTGTGGACATTGCGATAATTGTTTGCACCCGCCGATACGCTTTGATGGCACAGAATGGGTACAAAAATTATTAAGTTGTGTCTACCGTGTGGGACAAAAATTTGCCGCAGGACACGTGATTGATGTTTTGCGTGGCAAAAATAATGAAAACGTCAGTCGTTGGCAACATCAAAAATTATCCACATTCGGTATTGGTGAAGCATTAAGTGATAAAGATTGGCGCAATATTATTCGTCAATGTTTGGGGCAAGGTTTATTGCTGAATGATGTTTACCACTATCAAGCCTTAATGCTCACGCAGGCAGCCTTACCCGTTTTGCGTGGTGAACAAACCGTAATGTTGCGTCCCCTTAAACGCGCCAAAGAAGCCACCAAAGTCAAAAACGATGATTGGTTGCGTACTGAACGAGAAGAACGTATTTGGCAAGCCTTGCGCACTTGGCGGCGTGATTTGGCTAAACAAGAAAATGTCCCTGCATACATTATTTGTGGCGATAAAACCTTGCGTGAAATTGTGGAAAAAATGCCTAAAAATTTAGCAGAGTTAAACAAAATTTACGGCTTGGGCGAAGCAAAAATTCAACAATTTGGTAAAAAAATTTTAGAAGTGTGTGAACCGTTTCAGGCTGCCTGAACACGATAACGATTTAAAAATGCGATTTCAGGCAGCCACGCGTATGCTTGGTGCGTTTGGTTAACACGTAAATTAAACACGGCAATCACTTGATTGTCTTGGTTTGCCAAAACAGCCCAAAGCGGACGCAATAATGCAGGTACGCCGTTTTGTTGCAAAATTTTATAAACAGATTGATGCTGTTGGTGCGCAATCAGTAAAGTGTCGTTTTTTTGCGCACTTCGCATTGTAACGGTTTGTTGAAGAATCTTTTCAGGCAGCTTGTGATGTGTTTGTTTAAGTTGCGTCAATATTTCTTTCAGGCTGCCTGAAAGTGGTTTGTCCAGCCAAAACCAATCTTTTTGAAAACCAGTAGGCAAGGGCAGTAAAACATTTTGATAAAGCACCGCTAAACCATTGGGTAGTTGCCATTGTGCGGTTTTGGCTTGACGCAAAATGTGTGCAAAATTTTCAATACTGGCGCGAGTGGGTGTGCCTAAATCGTGGTGTTTACAAAAATAAGCCAGTTGTTGATGTTGTCGTTTAGGAGAAAGTTGTTGCCAAAGATGTTGTTGCCATTGATGATAAATGGTGATGTTTTGATAATCGTGTTCAGCCAATTCATTGAGTAAGCTTAAATCATTTTGTAACGCGGCAATCGTGGCGTTGAGTTGTTGTGCCAAATGTGGCACACGTGCTGTTAATTCAGGCAGCGTGCGTTGACGAAGAAAATTGCGTAAGTAATCTTGACCGTTGTCATTGCTGTCATCGTGTACCCAAGAAAGTTGTTGCGACACAGCATAATCTTCAATTTCTTGACGTGTAAAAGGTAAAAGTGGTCGCCAAAAAGTTTTCAGGCTGCCTGAAATAGATTGTTGATGTAAAGAAGACATTGCCGCCAGCGCACGTACACCACCGCCACGTAATGCCGCCAGTAAAAACGTTTCGTGCTGGTCATTTTGATGGTGTGCTAGCGCAATAACGGGTGCAGCGTGTTGAGCAAAAACGCGATACCGTGCTTGTCGCGCAGCTGCTTCAATCCCAAGTTTCTTGGCTTGCACGTTAACTTTGGTTGCCTGAAAAGGAATGCCCCACTGTTGGCAAATAGATTGACAAAAATCTTGCCATTGACCTGCTTTGGGATTTAAACCGTGATGCACATAAAGAGCAGATAATGAAAAATAATGTTGTTGTTGATAACGTTTAAGCAGATGCAGCAATACCGCTGAATCCACGCCACCGCTTAATGCAACGCAAATATCGTTTTCAGGCAGCCTATCAACGTGTTTAACAAAGCGTGCGTATAAATCCATTTTAAAAACTGGTCATAAGATGAAAAACGCAGTAAATTAAATGATATGGTGATATTTTGCAAGAAACCTTGCTATTCTTATTGAAACCGCGTCATTTTAAGCAAAAAGCCTTGAAACTTTAATTTCTCAACCCTACAATGCGCCACTTATTCAGGCAGCCTGAAAGATATTTCACAATGAACACCATTCAAGATTATTTACAAACCCAAGCACTTTGCGTATCACCCGATGAAGTTGCCATATCGCGCGTAGCGGTGCAAACCGTGATGGCACACGCCAAAGCACATATTGAAAACAGCGTTTGGCAACACAATAAGCTGCCTGAATATTTGTGTCAGCAAACAGCTATTTTCAAACAGCTTTATTTAGCATTGGATTCTGTTTACGAGCGCAATCCCGTGCAAAGCGTTGTGATTTATGGTTATTTTTCTGAAACCAATGAACTGATTCGTTTCGCACAAATGGGGCAAGAAATTGAAAATCACCTATCAGTGAACGAAGAAAACGCACAACGTTATTTAGCCGTGCGTACCGCACATGCAGGTTGGGCAAATATTGTTACGGACACACAAAAATGGTTAGACAATCAAGAATTACTTGGTGAACATCATCAGCGCAATCGCGCCCAAATCAGTTTACCCATTTGTGGCGAAAACGGCGTGATTTATGGCGTATTACACCTAGAAAATCAGCAAAATTTCACCCAAGAAGAAATCGCTATTTGGATAGGTGTTGCGCTGGGCGTATTACCCAATATGCAGCAATTATTAACTCAAAACGTATAAAAGCTTGCCATTTTCTTTTCAGGCTGCCTGAATAATGATATAAAATATAAATGATTTTTTTAAAATAAATAGTTAAAAATGAATAACCCTATTCAGCACATTACATCATGTCGTTTACCCACAGCATTTGGCGTTTTCCAAATGCACGGTTTCATTGATTCACGCACGCAACAAGAACACACCGCACTGGTATTGGGCGATGTTGCCAACGAAAACCCAGTTTTATCGCGCGTTCATTCCGAATGTTTAACAGGCGATGCACTGTTTTCACAAAAATGCGATTGTGGCGCACAACTTAAAGCAGCAATGCAAGCCATTGCCCAAGAAGGTTGTGGCGTGATTGTCTATTTACGTCAAGAAGGGCGCGGTATTGGTTTAATCAACAAAATCCGTGCATACGCCTTGCAAGATCAAGGTTTAGACACCGTTGAAGCCAATCTTGCACTAGGCTTACCAGTAGACGCACGCGATTTTTCTATTGCCAAACACATTTATGAGCATCTTGGGGTAAACAGTGTTAAATTATTGACCAATAATCCCCAAAAAATTAAAACCTTAACCGACTGTGGCATCAACGTTGTTGCACGTGTGCCACTAAATGTGGGCATCAATCCAGAAAATCAGGCATATTTGCAAACCAAAGCCCAAAAATTAAATCATTTGATTGAAAAAGAACAATTTTCAGGCTGACTGAAAGATTTATTTAAACAGTCATTGCGAGCCGTAGGCGTGGCAATCTCCTAAATGTTTCGGGTGGTCTAGACTAAATGGTTTTATTGCATTAAGGAGATTTCCACAGTTCGCTTTTGCAACTTCGCAATAACGAATATTGATTTCAGGCTGCCTGAATGTGAAAAAGCAGCCTGAAAACATTGAAAAAAAATATTATCTGAAAGAAAATACATCACTTTGTTGAAAACTAATATTCGGCGCACCTTAAATTGCGTCCATTAAATTTGAGGAACTTTTATGCAAAACCAACTCCCTATTGAAGCTAAAGATATTCAAAAATTGATTCCACATCGTTTCCCTTTTATGTTGATTGACCGTATTGTAGCGTTTGAAAGTGGTAAATCACTGAAAGCCATTAAAAATATTACGATGAATGAACCACAATTTATGGGACATTTTCCTGATTTTCCCGTAATGCCTGGTGTGTTGATTATTGAAGCGATGGCGCAAGCTTGTGGTGCGTTGGCAATTTTAACAGAAGGTGGGCGCAACCCTGATGAGATTTATTTTTTTGCAGGCATTGATAACGCACGTTTTAAAAGACAAGTGATTCCAGGCGACCAATTAGTGTTTGAAATTGAGTTGTTACAAAGCAAACGCGGTATTGGTAAATTTCAAGCACGTGCTTTTGTGGACAATGAATTGGCTGTGGAAGCTGAAATTATGTGTGCTAAACGCAAAGTAGGTATGTGATTCAGACGATTTATTTTTTGTTCAACACAATATGCTGTGCTTAAAAACCATTTTCAGGCAGCCTGAAAGGAAATATTATGACTTTAATTCACCCTACTGCCATTGTTGATCATAAAGCTGAATTAGACAGTAGCGTTCAAGTCGGTGCATACAGCGTTATTGGTGCAAATGTACAAATTGGTGCAAACACCAGTATCGGTTCGCATGTTGTCATTGATGGGCATACAACTATTGGCGAAGGAAACCGAATTTTTCAATTTGCTAGTCTTGGTGCCGAACCACAAGACAAAAAATATCGCAATGAACCGACACGCTTAATTATTGGTAACAACAACACCATTCGTGAATTCACCACTTTTAATACAGGTACAGTAACAGGAATTGGTGAAACCCGTTTAGGTGATGACAACTGGATTATGGCGTATGTGCATCTTGCACATGATTGTGTGGTGGGGAGTCATACGATTTTTGCCAACAATGCCAGTTTGGCAGGACATGTTGAAGTAGGTGATTATGTGGTATTGGGTGGCTACACTTTAGTGTTTCAATTCTGTCGCATTGGTAATTATGCGATGACAGCATTTGCTGCTGGGGTTCATAAAGATGTGCCACCCTATTTTATGGCATCAGGCTATCGTGCTGAACCTGCTGGATTAAATAGTGAAGGTATGCGTCGTAACGGTTTTACAGCAGAACAAATTGCCAACGTAAAACGCGCGTACAAAGCGATTTATATGCAAGATTTGCCATTGGACGAAGCAAAAAAACACATTGCCGAAATGGCAAAAGAACATTCAGAATTAACTATTTTGCGTGATTTTATTGAAGTTTCTAAACGTGGCATTATTCGTTAAGTCAAAAGATTCAGGCAGCCTGAAAATATGCTGCCTGGTTATTTAATCAGGTAAAATAACAAATTGTGTAAATCATCACTATTTTAGGTTTCAGGCAGCAGAAAGATACACAAACCGATAAAAAGCTGTTATTCTTCCACATTTTATTTTCAGGCAGCTATTGTCTGAAAAGTTTGGTCAATTATTTGGAGTATTTTTTTGGCATTATTGCAAACTGTATTCGCCTTTTTGGTGGCGATTCTTCTCCTTGTTAGCTTACACGAATTAGGACATTTACTGGTGGCACGTTTATGTGGCATCAAAGTATTGCGCTTTTCTGTGGGCTTTGGTTCGCCGTTTTACACCAAAATTTGGCGTGGCATTGAATGGTGTATAGCCCCCATTCCTCTTGGTGGCTACGTCAAAATGTTGGATACACGAGAAGGTGAAGTAAAAGAAGAAGAATTGCATTTAGCATTTGATAAACAACACCCACTTAAACGCATTGCCGTTGTTGCCGCAGGACCTTTAACCAATTTAGCATTGGCGGTGTTATTGTATGGATTGAGTTTTGGTTTTGGTGGTGTTACGGAAATACGTCCTGTGGTGGGAATGGTGTATCCGCAAACATTGGCTGCCAAATCAGGTTTTCAGACAGGTGATGAATTATTAAGCGTAAATGGTGTAGCGGTAAAAGACTTTGCTGATGCACAGACGCAAATTATTTTAAATTTAAAACAAAAGCAACTGAATATTGATGTCAAAAATGCACAAGGTGAACACGTTATCCGTCAAGTAGATACCAGCGAAGAAACCTTAATTAGTGAAATCAATAAACAAAAAAACAGCTTTGGTTTAAGCCCATTTCGTACCACTCGTGTCATCGGTATGATTCAGCCCAATTCAGCTGCACAAAAAGCAGGTTTGCAAGAAGGTGATATGATTGTTGCCGTTAATCAACAAGCAACCCCTAAATGGGACGATTGGGCGAAAATCGTACGTGAAAATGCTGGCGCACCTTTGGTATTAAGTGTACAACGTGGAAAAGAAACATTAAACATTAACGTGCTGCCTGAAAGTCGCGAAAGTGCAGACAAAAGTCAGTTAGTTGGTTTTATTGGTGTGATGCCTGAAAGCGACAAAGCTTGGGTAGAGCAAATTCGCCGTCATTATCAACCCAATTGGGGACAAGCGATGTATCTCGGTTGGGAACGAACTGTGGATTACACCACTTTAACCCTTAAATTTTTAGGAAAATTATTGATTGGACAGGCTTCATTAGATAATATTTCAGGACCTGTTACCATTGCCGACGTGGCAGGTAAAACCGCACGCATAGGTTGGCAACCTTACATAGAATTTTTGGCACTGGTAAGTGTCAGTCTTGGTGTAATGAATTTCTTACCCATACCCGTGTTAGATGGTGGACATATTGTGTTTTATACCATTGAACTGATTCGTGGTAAGCCATTAAGTGAACGTATGCAAGAATTTGGCGTTCGTTTAGGCTTAACTTTGATGTTGGGATTGATGGTTTTGGCATTTTTTAATGATATTACTCGTTTATTTGGATAATCTATGAAACTAACGCAATTAACATTAAGTTTATTGGCTTTGGGTTTAAGTATCCCATCTGTTGCTGCTGATTTTTCAATTGATAGCATTCGTGTAGAAGGTGAGCAACATACCTCTGAAAGTACAGTTCGTGCTTTATTGCCTGTTAAAGAAGGTGATCATTTTAACGATGAAGTCGGTGAAAAAATTGTTCGCAAACTTTATGCCAGTGGTTTTTATGAAAACATCTTGCTAGAAGAAAATGGCAATATGTTGATTGTTACTGTAAAAGAACGTCCGATTGTGAGTGATTTAACCATTAAAGGTGCAAAAATCATTTCTAACGATCAAATTCTCAAACAAATCTCCGCAACGCGTACTACTGGTAGTGTAAGCGATGCAGACTTGGTGGGCGGTCATTTAAATGATAGCGAACCCAGTCAAGAAGAACGTTTAGCGGCTTACGAAGAAAGCATCAATGGTGTCAATGCATCATCTTTGGCAATCAATGGCTTAACCAAAGGTGATTTTTTTAGTCAAGAAGCTCTAGTAAGTGCGTTACGCGCTTTGGACGCTGCGTATAGAGAGCAAGGTAAAAATAATGTAAAAATTACACCAAAAATTGAACCATTATCGCAAAACCGTGTTGCAGTAACGATTGATGTGGAAGAAGGTGATACCACACGTGTACGTAAACTGGATTTTGTGGGTAATGAAGTTTTTTCAGATTACCGTTTAAGTCGTCAAATCAACTTAACCGATGGTACTTTATTTTCGTGGATGACCAAAAGCGATGTATTCTCATGGGAAAAATTCACAGCCGATAAGCAATATTTAGAAGCTTTCTATCACAGCAAAGGTTATTTTGATGCGCGTGTGGATTATGAAGGTGTTCAACGTCAATTAAATGAAGACAAAACCAGAGAAGAAATCACCATCAATGTTTTTGAAGGAGAAAAATATTACTGGGGTGATATGGATTTAGTGGGCGACATCAAAGAATTATCTCGTGATGCCTTAATGAAACCATTGAAAAAATTTAAAAAAGGTAAATTAAGTAATCGTGATGAATTGGTTGAAGCATTGGGTCAAGTTCAATTTCAGCTTGAATCAGCTGGTTATGCCAATTCAAGAGTGGGGTATGACACTAAACGACGTATAGATGAAAAAGGTCGTCATCTGATGGATATTATCGTTAAAGTTATCACAGGTAACCGTGTTTCTGTGCGTAATATCAATATCAGTGGTAATAATAAAACGCGAGACGAAGTGATTCGTCGTGAATTACGTCAAATGGAAGCAGCGGTTTATGACCAATCCAAAGTTGAGCGTTCAGCACAACGATTACGTCAATTAGGTTATTTTGAAGATGTACGTATTGACCGTCATGTGCTGCCTGAAAACGAACAGCAAAATGATTTAAGTGTTAATGTGAAAGAGCGTTCAACGGGTACTATTAGTGCATCAGTTGGTTGGTCGCAAGACGATGGTTTGATTTTGTCAGGCGGTGTTGCGCAAGAAAATTTATTTGGTACAGGTAAATCAGCATCATTTAATGTTTCACGAAGCGTCGTGAATCAAGGTGCAAATTTATCGTTCACCGATCCATACTTTACACCTGATGGCGTGAGTATGACATATAGTTTATTCGCCAACCGTTATTCACCTTATGAATACAAAAGCAATCCACGCAACTATGGTATGACACGCTATGGTGGTAGTGTGAGTATGGGCGTGCCCATCACCGAGTATGACCGAGTAAATCTTGGTTTAGGTGTGGAACATATGAACATTAAATTGATTGATCCTGCCCCTTATCGTTATCAACGTTTTGTCAATGAAAATGGTGCGAAAAACTGGTTATACAAAGGTATGCTCAGCTGGTATCGTAATACCACTGATGACAGTTTTTGGCCAACCAAAGGCTATCAAGCCAACGTAACTGGTGAAATTGCTTTGCCAGGTAGTGGCATTCAATATTACGAATTAGGACACCAACAAACTTGGTACTTCCCATTAAGCAGAGATTTTACTTTGATGCTAAACGGTAATATTGGTCATACAGGCAGCTATGGTAAAACCAAAGAAACACCTTTTATGTACAACCAAACAGGAGGTGGTTTAGGTTCAGTGCGCGGTTATGAAAGTGGTTCACTAGGTCCTAAAGTTTATGACAATAGCGATGGTTATGCAGATACCGAAAGTTATGGTGGTAAATTTGCGGTTAATGCTAATGCAGAATTATTGTTCCCCTTCCCAGGTTTAAAAAATAGCCGAAGCGTGCGTTTAAGCTTATTTGCTGATGCAGGCAGTGTTTGGGACGGTAAAACTTACACACCAAAAGCTTTTGGTGATGGTAGTCCTTATGGTAGTAATGGTTATTACACGACCAATCATAAATCCACTTTCAAAAGTGAATTGCGCTATTCAGCAGGTGCAGCCTTTACATGGCTTTCACCAATGGGTCCTATTAAATTAAGTTACGCCGTGCCTTTGAAAAAGAAAAAACACGACTTAATTCAACGTTTCCAATTCTCATTGGGTACAGTATTCTAAAAGAAGTGCTGCCTGAAATAGGTAGCTTGGAGGTGTTATGAAGAAAATGATATTTTCTGTTTTAGGTGTTGCATTGCTTTCAGGCAGCTTAAGTACGCCAGTGCTTGCACGTGAGATGCAAAAATTTGGTTACGTTAATCCCGAACGTGTTTATACAGAAACCAAACAAGCACAACATATTGAGCATATGTTGCAAAAAGAATTTGGCGCGCAACAAAAACAACTACAAGCATTAGAGAAACAAGGTCTTCAATTACAACAACAATTACAATCCAGTAAATTAAGCAGTAAACAGCGCAAACAAAAAGAAAAACAATTATTGGATTTAAGTCGCAAATACCGTATGGCAGCAGCAAAACTGGGTGAAGAATACAATTTGCGTCGTAATGAAGAATTTGCTGCTTTGCAACGTAATGCACAAAGTATTATTGAAGATATCGCTAAAAAAGATGATTATGACTTGATTATCCAAGAAGCCGTATACGTTAGCCGTCAATACGATATTACCGATCGCGTTATTAAAGCATTGGATAAATTAAAATAACGATGGTGTGGGTAAATTGGAACAGTTTTTGCTTTTATGGCACTCTGTTGGCATAAATTTTTATTAGAAGTATTTATATTTCTTATTTAAAACTTTAAGCTAATGTCGTATTATTATCAGTGCAGTACTTGTTGCTGTGTTTTTTACAAAACTTGAAGGAGTTTTATTATGGGACTTTTAGATTCTGTTGTAGGTGCTGTTGCAGGTCAAGTACTTGGCGGTGGTAATGGTGGTCAATCACAGATTGCAATGAAACTGATTTCTGCTTTGATGCAACAAGGTGGCGGTGTTTCTGGTGTATTTAATAAACTTGCTGGTGGTGGTTTGGAAAGCGCATTGTCTTCTTGGATTGGTAAAGGCGATAATCAAAGTGTAACAGGAGATGCTATTGCCAATGCTTTGGGTAGCCAACTTTTAGGTGGCGTGGCAAAATCTGCGAATGTAGACAGTGGTTTAGCTTCTAACTTGTTGGCACAATACTTGCCCAATATGATTAACAACATCACACCAAATGGTACTGCACAAGAAGCAGAAGGTTTTGATTTGAGTGATGGTCTGGATATGAAAGACCTTACTGCATTAGCTTCAAAATTCTTGAAATAAGACAGTAATCATTTAATAAAAAGGCAGTGTAAAAACTGCCTTTTTTGTGTTTTCACGGTAAAGGCTGAAACCTTTGCAAAACTTGTCATTCTGAACTTTTCGCAGAAAAGTGAAGAATCTTATTCTTTGTTTGATAAAGATTTTTCCCTTTCACTTCGTTCAAGGTCAAAATGACGAATAGTACAAAGTAGGGTTTTGCAAAGATTTCAGGCTGCCTGAATATCTTGTTATGGATTTCAGGCAGCTTGAATGATTAAGCTTCGGCAACGGTTTCTCGTGCAAAAGTTTTTTCGCAATAATGGCATTTTAGTTTGGTTTGTTCTTGTGCGTGAAGAACGTAAAAACGACTTTTTACGGGTTCACTATGGCTTGCACAATTACTGTTTGGACAGCGAAATATTTCACTTACACTTTTGGGCAGTGTTAACGTGCGTTTTTCTACAACTTTATAATCTTCAATACAATTAACGATTGCTTCTGGTGCAAATAATGCTAAACGATTGGATTCGTTTTCATTAAGTAATACGCCTTGAATTTTAATAATGTCTTTACTGCCTTGACTTTTGCTGGGCAAATTAAAGCCAACGGTTACTGCGTTGCCGTGATGCAATAATTTTAATTGACGCAAAATCGTTAAACCTAAACCCGCTGGGATATGGTCAATAACCGTGCCATTTTCAATAGCTTGTACGCTCATTTGTTGGTTTTTCATTTTAAACTTCCTTATTCAATACCAGCGATAACATTGCCATACGTGCGTATAAACCGTTGGCGGCTTGTTGAAAATAATAAGCAAAAGGAGTGTTGTCTACGTCTGGGTGAATTTCATCAACGCGTGGTAGTGGGTGTAAAACGCGTAAATTACTGGGGGCGTGTGCAAGCATTGCTGCATTTAAATTAAATTTTCCTTGAATTTTGGCAAATTCTTGTGCATCAAAACGTTCACGTTGTACCCGCGTCATATACAAAATATCCGCCCATTCAATCGCACTTTCTAAATCAGGCAGCACTTGCCAAGTTGTTTTGTTTTCATCTAATTCTTCTGTGATGTAATCAGGCATTGCCAAACTTTTGGGCGACACAAATGCAAATTCACAACCAAAATGTTTTAGTGCTTGCGCCAAAGAATGTACTGTACGACCATATTTTAAATCGCCTACCATCGCAATTTTTAAACCGTGCAATGTGCCTTGTGTTTCATAAATGGTTACCAAATCCAATAATGTTTGACTGGGGTGTTGATTGGTGCCATCGCCTGCATTGATAACGGGTACGCGTGCAAATTCGGCTAATACGCGTGCAGCACCGTCTTTGGGGTGGCGTTGCACAATGGCATCGGCATAATTGGCAATAATGCGTGCAGTGTCTGCTAAAGTTTCGCCTTTTTTCGCGCTGGTGTGTGAGCCGTCTGAAAAACCAATAACTTTTCCACCTAAACGTAAAATCGCCGTTTCAAACGATAAGCGCGTACGCGTGGACGGTTCAAAAAAGCAAGATGCAACCACTTTCCCTGCCAATAAATCATCACGTGGGTGATTTTTTAGCTGTAACGCAGTGTCCAATAATAACTGCCATTCTTCTGGGGCATAATCCGAGATGGAAATAATATCTTGTTGATAAAAAGGATTGTTCATTTGTTTTTCCTTTATTCAGGCGGCCATCAATCAAGTGATGGCAAAAGTAAGGGCTTGGCTGCCTGAAACATTAAAATTCAGGCAATAAAAAAATCCGTTTATTCAATAACGGATTTGAAAAAGCAACAACAGCCGCTCATTTGGCGGCAAAACAGCAAAGAAGCTAAATCAATGAATAACATTTGTTGTTGCTTTCTTATAATGATACAAAACAGGCGCATTATCGCATATTTCAGGCTGCCTGTAATGTTATTCCCATTCAATGGTTGCAGGTGGTTTGCCACTTACGTCGTATACCACGCGGTTAATGCCTTTGATTTCGTTGATGATACGGTTGGAAACTTTGCCTAACAAGGCGTAAGGCAGTTCTGCCCAATGCGCGGTCATAAAATCGCTGGTGATGACAGCGCGTAAGGCAACAACGTAATCGTAAGTGCGACCATCACCCATCACGCCAACGGATTTGACAGGTAAGAATACAGCGAATGCTTG
>JAFSQZ010000013.1 GCA_017446355.1 Neisseriaceae bacterium | reverse complement strand
CTCATCTCATCTCATCTCATCTCTAGCTGTGCTGGGCGCAACATTGATGATAACAGCATGCCAACCATCAAACGATTCAAACAATAAAAAAATACCCACAATCGGTTTTTCAGTGTGTTGTGAACAGGGCTTGGTAACAACAGTTGATGAATACGTTAACGCCGTTGAATATGTTGCCAACCAACGTGGTGTTACACTGAATAAACAAATTGCCAACGAAGGTCATAGTGAACAAGACCCAGCGATGCAATTTAATCAAATCAAAGAAATGATTGATAAGGGTGCAAGAGCCGTGATTGTGGTTTTTGTTTCCGACAAAAACGCAGCAGAGCATCGCGCCAAAATTCTGGAATATGCAGAACAACACAATGTTGCCATTATTGCAGGAAGACGCGCAATTCCGAAAAATATGTTAATCAAATTTAAAAACACTTATGCCATAGGCGTATCCCCAGAAATTTTGGGTATGCAACAAGGCAAAATGGTGGCAGATGAATGGAAAAAACACCCTGAATGGGATTTAAATGAAGACAAAAAAATGTCTTTTGCGATGCTTAAAGGTCCTGAAACTGCCGAACAAGCATTGCTTCGTGTAAAAAATGCCATCAATACCATAAGAGCGAATCCGCAAATCAGCTCTGAATTGACGGTGAATGAAAACAGTGGCTGGAAACGTGAAGATGCTAAAGCTGTGGTGGCAAAATGGATTTCAGCAGGTGAAATTGATAAAGTTGAAGCTATTGTTGCCAATTCTGACGAATTGGCTTTGGGGGCTGTTGATGCATTAAGAGAAGCCAATAGACCACTTTTGCCTATCTTTGGTATGAATACCAGCAGTGCTGGTCTAGAAGCTATTACCAATAATGAGTTGATTGGTTCCGTTTTACCAGACGCCGCAACAATGGGTTCTTTAAGTTATCAAGTCGCAGAAAACTTGGCAAGCAAACAACATATAGATGCTATGCTGCCTGCTAACTATCAATTTAGAGGCAGTAAAGAGATTAATGTGAAACCCATTATCGTTACCAAAGAAAATATTAGTCAGTATAAATAAAATTTGTTTTCACTTTTTTCATAACCATTCAGGCTGCCTGAAACCATTCAGGTAGCCTGAAAAACATTTTGTTTTGTAACCTAAACGGTAAGGAGATTGCCACGCCGTTTTTTAGACGGCTCGCAATGACGGTGTTTTTTCAGGCAGCCTGAAAAACATTTTGTTTTGTAATCTAAACGGTAAGGAGATTGCCACGCCGTTTTTTAGACGGCTCGCAATGACGGTTTTTCAGGCAGCCTGAAAGTCATTTTGTTTTGTAACCTAAACAATAAGGAGATTGCCACGCCGTCTTTTAGACGGCTCGTAATGACGGTGTTTTTTTCAGGCAGCTCGCAATGACAGAAATAGGGGTAGAAGTTTTTTGTTTAAAAACTTTAAGCCGTTAATCCATCAATTTAAGACGAATGCCCAAAACGCCAAATTGTTTTTGTTGTTCGGGCGAATAAAAGCGATTGAGATCGCTTAATAAATCGTTTTTGGTGATGGATTGGTCGGCTAATATGTTGATATCAAAATCTGCTAATAAATCATTAAAATTGTGATAATGCAGCAAAGCAATGACTTTGGTGTTTATTTTTTCTTTGTTTTCATTTTCAAATTCAATGACATCATTGAGTTGGATTTGTTTTCTTTTTTCGTCATACAAACGCAATTCAATACGTTTGCTGCCTGTTTTGATGTACTGAAAATAACGATTTTGCAAACGCATAAAATGAATATTGGGTTTTGTCATGATGAATACATTATTTTAAAAAAGTAAGAAAACATTATGGGGTAAACACTTATTGAATTATTTCAATTTTTTTAATAAGGCATCAACTTTCCTAGCCCAAGGCATAAAGCTACCTGCTTCTTGCCAGCTGGCTTCTTTTAAGTCTTTTTTACCATTCAAACATTGATTTTTGATTTTTTCTAAACGCGTATTGAATACTGTGGTAATGGTTTCTTCATCGGTAACGCGGATAATTTCGGTATTATTTAATGCGTGCGTCAGTAGATAAGCGTTTAATGAAGAGATGTTTTCAACAATGCTGGGGAATGATTGTCCTAAAACAACTTCTGTGTTGTTGGTGAATAAAATCACTTCATTATTGCCATCGTGTTCACGTTCAGCAATCATGCCATACAATTCGCATAATAATAAGTTTTCACGAATTTTGTCGGGTTCATTAGCACTTGGAAATTCTTCATATTCTGGAAATGGCATTTCGTTTTGCGTGTGCATCAATAATGAATACACCGCGCCATCTTCGGATAAAAATACTTGACGATAAGCTTGTTTTAGCGATT
>JAFSQZ010000119.1 GCA_017446355.1 Neisseriaceae bacterium | reverse complement strand
TGGATACTGCGCCGCGTAAGCTAACATCTAAATCAGGAAATTCTTTGGCAGCCAGTTCTGACGCAGAATAAACCGATGCACCCGCTTCGCTGACCACGATTTTTTGTAAACCCATTTCAGGCAGCATTTTTATCAATTGATGGGCGAGTTTGTCGGTTTCACGACTGGCGGTGCCGTTACCAAT
Organism: Neisseriaceae bacterium; assembly: GCA_017446355.1. GTDB lineage: Bacteria > Pseudomonadota > Gammaproteobacteria > Burkholderiales > Neisseriaceae > RGIG3394. The sequence continues at coordinate 4,387 of JAFSQZ010000119.1, read as the reverse complement.
GGAAATAAGTTTAACATTATGTTTTTGAACAAGATTTTTTAATATTGCTAACGCATTGTTTTCTTGATGTAAGTAAACCACAGCGGTGTCTACCAATTTTCCTGTATCGTCCACCACGCAGGTTTTAATGCCTGTTCTAAAACCAGGGTCTAGTCCCAAAGTGGGTAAACGTCCAGCAGGTGCTGCCAGCAATAAATCTTTTAAATTTTTCGCAAAAACCGTAATGGCATCGGTGTCCGCTTGTTCTTTTAAACGGTTAAACGCTTCCAATTCCAAAGACAGAAAAATTTTGGCACGCCACGTTAAACGCACGGTGTCGCGCAACCATTTATCGGCAGCACGATTTTTGTCTGCAATGCCAAAATGTTGGCAAATCAATTGTTCATATTCAGATGCTTCGGTAATAGGTGTATCGTCAGATTGATATTTTAAGGCAGCCTGTAAAACACCTTCGTTGCGTCCGCGCAATATGGCTAATGCGCGATGACTTGGTATGCTGCGAATGGATTCACGATAATCAAAATAATCTTTAAATTTTTCGCCAGCTTGCTCTTGTCCTTCCATCACTTTGGCGTGAATTTCTGCTTCTTTCCATAATTTTTCGCGCAATAATCCCATCAATTCTGCATCTTCGGCAAATGTTTCCATCAAAATTGCGCGTGCGCCGTCCAAAGCGGTTTTAGCATCAGGAATATTTTCATTGAGAAAATCTTGCGCAGCCGTTTCGGGATTGGTTTCAGGCTGCCTGAATAATAAATCTGCTAAATCTTGTAAACCATTTTCACGCGCAATTTGTGCTTTGGTACGGCGTTTCGGTTTATAAGGCAAATACAAATCTTCTAACGCTGTTTTATTGTCGCAGGCATCAATGGCTGCCTGTAATTCAGGCGTAAGCTTGCCTTGTTCTTCAATGCTTTTTAAAACTGTGTTTTTGCGTTCTTCTAATTCGCGCAAATAGTGCAAACGTTCAGACAATAGACGCAATTGCGTGTCATCTAATCCGCCAGTAACTTCTTTGCGATAACGTGCGATAAAAGGGACGGTTGCCCCATCGTCCAACAATTGAATCGCCGCGTGAATTTGTTGTTCCTTAACTGCTAATTCAGCAGCAATGATTTGATTGATGTTCATATTGTTACTCTTAACTGTGTGAAATAAAAAGTTTATTTTTTCAGGCTGCCTGAAAGACAATAAAAAATAAACAACATTCGTTTACCATTTTTTGTGTAATAGTTGCCATAAAAAAGTGCGTTTTCTTTTAACGCACTTTTTTATCAATTAACCCAAATGAGAAAGCGGTAATGCTGTGCTGTTTTTGATTTTTTTCAACACAAAACTGGATTTTACGTCCTGCACACTGGAAAGTGATAGCAAGTCATTTAAAATAAAATGAGAGAATGCGTTCATATCCGTGAAAAATGCGTGTAGCAAAAAATCAGCTTCGCCAGTAAGCGCGAAACAAGAAAGAACTGGCGACCATTTTTTCACTGATTCTTCAAATTCTTCACGTGCTTTAGGTTGTTTACTTGTGCTAACGCGAATCACCACTTCCAAGCCTAATCCCACTGATTCTGGGGATAGCAAGGCAACATATTGACGAATAATGCCACTGTCTTCTAATTGTTTCAAACGGCGTAAACAAGGTGATGGCGATAAAGCAACGCGTTCAGAAAGTTCAACATTACTTAATCGTCCATTTTCTTGCAAGACAGCGAGAATTTTAAGGTCTGTTTTATCCAAAAGTTGTAGTGTATCCGACATTTTTTTGCCTTTATTCTTTACGATTATTTTGAATGGTTTTCTTGTCAGTGTGTCAATAAATATTGTTGTTGTATTGTCAAAATCAGCAACCGTAAAAAAGCATATTTGATTGTAAATATCAAATTATATGAAATTTTCTTTTAATTTTAAGCCTTTTTTGTTATTTAATAAAGTTTTTCATCAAGTTTCTTTAAAAAAAAGAATGAAAAATTTTTTTTTAGACTGTTTAATGGAAGATAATGACATAATGAACGCTTTGTAAAACGGATTATGGAGAAATTGTGAAAAAACATATTGTTGCATTAACAGGTGCGGGTATTTCTGCCGACAGTGGCTTAAAAACTTTTCGCGATACAGGCGGATTGTGGGAAGGGCATAATGTGAATGATGTGGCAACGCCCGAAGGCTTTGCCAAAAATCCGCAATTAGTGATTGATTTTTACAATGCTCGCCGCCGTCAAAATAAAGTCGCACAGCCAAATGCCGCTCATTTGACACTCAAAGAATTAGAACAATATTTCACCGTTTCCGTTATCACGCAAAATGTGGATAATCTGCACGAAAAGGCAGGTTCAGGCAGCGTTTTGCATTTGCACGGCGAACTCAATAAACTGTGCAGCACGGTGGATATGGATTACATTATTGATTGGTTTGACGACCAACCGTATGATTTACAAGATAAAAACGGCAATTTAATGCGTCCGTTTATTGTGTGGTTTGGCGAAGCTGTGCCGAAAATTGATGACGCCATTCGCTTGGTTGAACAAGCCGACATTGTGTTGATTATTGGCACTTCTTTGGCGGTTTATCCTGCCACAGGTTTGTATCAATTCGCCCCCAAAAATGCCGAAATTCACTTGATTGACCCCAACCCCACGCGTTTGGCAGGTATTAAAATCACCGCTCAAAACGCCGCCATTGGCGTGCCACTGGTTGCAGAAGATTTGATTAAAAGATTGGCTTAAATGTTTCAGGCTGCCTGAATTCAATACTCGTCATTGCGAAGTTTGCGTAAGCAAACTGTGGCAATCTCCTTGATGCAATAGAAACTGTTTTGTTTAAGTTGCTGTGCCTGAAACTTTGGGAGATTGCCACGCCTTGCGTTGCAAGGCTCGCAATGACGGGTGGTCGTTGTGGTGGGTCAAAGCCCCTACGGTGGTTGCGTTGTTTTCAGGCTAAAACCTTTGCAAAACCCTACTTTGTACTATTCGTCATTTTGACCTTGAACGAAGTGAAAGGGAAAAATCTTTATCAAACAAAGAATGAGATTCTTCACTTTTCTGCGAAAAGTTTAGAATGACAAGTTTTGCAAAGGTTTCAGCCTGAACACGCAGTTTCTGCGAACGAAGTGAAGCTAAAACATTCTTTTTGTTATTTAATAAAAAAGCTGCCTGAATATTATTTTTCAGGCAGCTAATGGATTGTTTTGTTTAATCTATTACTGATCCACAAACGCACGTTCAATTAAATAATCGCCACGCTCACCTGTTTTGGGAGAAACTTTTAAACCAAAGCCATCTAAAACAGCCGACATATCGCGGTTCATTGCCATACTGCCACACAACATTGCACGATCATTTTCAGGATTAATCAGTGGTAAGCCAATGTCTTTGCACACTTGTCCGCTTTGCAATAAAGTGGTGATGCGTCCTTGATGTACAAAAGGTTCACGTGATACAACTGGATAGTAAATAAATTTTTCGCGCACCATTTCACCCAAGTATTCGTGTTCTTGCAATTCTTTGGTGAAATGGTCATAGTATGCTAAATCTTTGACATGGCGTACACCGTGTACCAAAATGACTTTTTCAAATTGCTCATACACATCAGGATCTTTGGTAACACTTAAAAATGGCGCGATACCCGTTCCCGTTGCCAATAAATAAAGGTGTTTACCAGGATTTAAGTCGCCCAAAATTAACGTGCCTGTCGGTTTGGTGCTGACCAAAATTTCATCACCGACTTTCAAATGTTGTAAACGACTGGTCAATGGTCCATCTGGAACCTTAATGGAGAAAAATTCTAGATGTTCTTCCCAGTTTGCGCTGGCAACACTGTATGCACGCATCAGCGGTTTGCCATCAACCATTAAACCAATCATAACGAATTGTCCGTTTTCAAAACGTAAACTTTCATCGCGTGTACAAGTAAACGTAAAATAAGCATCTGTCCAATGGTGAACAGATAACACAGTTTGGGTACTAAATGCAGCCATTTTTCTTTCTTTATCCTTGTTAATCAAAAAGTTTTATTTTGAATATTTTGCGGAAATTGCTTGTTGTTTCAAGCAATAATTGCAATATTATAACAAATTAAGTTTAGAGAATTCAATCTCCACCACCTTTACTATTTTAACAAAATTATCCTTATCAATCACGTTACCCCATCATTCAACACATAAAGTCTTGTAAAACCGAAACGCTTGCAAATGGTAAGAATAGGGTAGTGGATAAAAATTTTGAAAACCATAGAAAAACCATACTGATATAAAGCTGCCTGAAAAAACAATCAATGTTTTCAGGCAGCTTTTATCAATATTTTTACCAGTATTTCAGTGTTGGTGAATTTATTGTATTTGAATCGAGCCCTGTACTGTTTGACGAATTTCTGCCACGCCCGCGCTGGT
>JAFSQZ010000118.1 GCA_017446355.1 Neisseriaceae bacterium | reverse complement strand
TAGACGCACCAGATTTAGGTTCTGGCGCCAAAAGCGTGAGAGTTCGAGTCTCTCCATCCGCACCAATTCAATAAAACAGCCTAAATGGCTGTTTTATTATTTGGAATATCGGCAGAAATTCAGTAAAGCCTAATGATGTGTGGTGCTTATGGTAAGCATTTCAAAAAGCAAGTTTTACAAAATTTTTAATGAGTAATGTTTTTGAGATTGTTTAATAACCGTTTATCAACCTATTAACGGTATTTAATTCAATGAAAAAGTTATTATTTATCTAGCAAGTAGAAAAATAATATGCTATTATGGCGAGCTTGGTGAATTATTTTGCCAAGTTCGTTTTTTTATCCAACAGGTTGGTCAATCGTAACCAACCCCTTTGTTAATAAGGAAAAAATCATGACTTTAGGTCTGGTTGGACGCAAAGTTGGTATGACACGTATCTTTACGGACGATGAAGTTTCTATCCCCGTAACTGTATTAGAAATGCCAGCTAACCGCGTTACCCAAGTAAAATCCAAAGATACTGACGGTTATACAGCCGTTCAAGTTACCTTTGGTGAGAAAAAAGCGAATCATGTTAACAAAGCACAAGCAGGGCATTTTGCAAAAGCAGGTGTTGTTGCGGGTCGCGGTTTGCATGAATTCGTTGTTTCTGAAGAAAAAGCAGCCGAATTAAAAGCAGGCGACGAAGTAAGCGTTGCATTGTTTGAAGTAGGGCAATTGGTTGATGTAACTGGTACCTCAAAAGGTAAAGGTTTTTCAGGTACCATTAAACGCCATAATTTCGGTTCTCAACGTACTTCTCATGGTAACTCTCGTTCGCACCGAGTTCCTGGTTCTATCGGTATGGCACAAGACCCTGGTCGCGTGTTTCCTGGTAAACGCATGGCTGGTCAGTACGGTAATACCAAAGTAACTGTTCAGCATTTGGAAATTATTCGTGTGGATACAGAGCGCAACTTATTATTAGTAAAAGGCGCAGTGCCTGGTGCTATCAATAGTGATGTTGTTGTTCGCCACAGCGTTAAGAAAGCAGGTGCGTAATGGAATTAAAACTGATAAATGCACAAGGACAAGTTTCAGGCAGCGTTGCAGCTTCTGATGCTTTGTTTGCTCGTGAATACAACGAAGCGTTGGTTCATCAGTTGGTTACTGCTTATTTGGCAAATGCTCGTTCTGCTAACCGTGCGCAAAAAACACGTGCGGAAGTAAAACATTCCACTAAAAAACCTTGGCGACAAAAAGGAACAGGTCGTGCGCGTTCAGGTATGACTTCATCTCCATTATGGCGCAAAGGTGGTCGTGCATTCCCAAATAAACCTGATGAGAATTTCACACAAAAAGTAAATCGTAAAATGTACCGTGCAGGCATGGCAACTATCTTGTCTCAACTGGTTCGCGATGAACGTTTGTTTGTGATTGAAAATTTATCAGCTGCCACACCTAAAACCAAAGAATTTGCTGAACAAGTAAAAAATTTAGGTATGGAACAAGTATTGTTTGTAACCAAACAATTAGATGAAAACGTGTACTTGTCTTCACGCAACTTGCCAAATGTATTGGTATTAGAAGCTACACAAGCAGATCCTTATAGCTTGTTGCGCTACAAAAAAGTTGTTTTAACAAAAGAAGCAGTTGCACAATTAGAGGAGCAATGGGTATGAACCAAGAACGTTTAATGAAAGTGATTTTGGCACCTATTGTTTCAGAAAAAAGCAATTTGTTAGCTGAAAAACGCAACCAAATGGTTTTTAAAGTGCTGAAAGATGCAACCAAAACAGAAATTAAAGCAGCAGTAGAACTGTTGTTTAAAGTAGAAGTTGCTTCTGTAACAACCGCAACCATCAAAGGCAAAGTAAAACGCTTTGGTCGTGTAATGGGTTGTCGCAGCGATGTCAAAAAAGCCTATGTTAGCTTGGCTGCTGGTCAAGAACTAGATTTGGAAGCTGCAGCAGCTGCGGCAGATAAGGAATAAACATGGCTATCGTAAAAATGAAACCGACCTCTGCTGGTCGTCGCGGCATGGTTCGCGTGATAACCGAAGGTTTATATAAAGGTGCTGCCTACGCTCCATTGTTGGAAAAACAAAGTTCAACAGCTGGTCGCAATAATAATGGTCATATTACGACACGCCACAAAGGCGGTGGTCATAAACACCACTACCGTGTCATTGACTTTAAACGCAACAAAGATGGTATTCCTGCAAAAGTAGAACGCATTGAATACGATCCAAACCGTAGCGCACACATCGCTTTATTGTGTTATGCAGACGGTGAACGTCGTTACATTATTGCGCCACGTGGTATTCAGGCAGGTGCAGTAGTAGTATCTGGTGCAGAAGCAGCGATTAAAGTAGGAAACACCTTACCTATTCGCAACATTCCTGTGGGTACTACTATTCACTGTATTGAAATGAAACCAGGTAAAGGTGCACAAATTGCTCGCTCAGCAGGTGCTTCTGCTGTGTTGTTGGCAAAAGAAGGCATCTATGCACAAGTTCGTTTACGTTCAGGTGAAGTTCGTTTAATTCATGTTGATTGTCGTGCAACCATTGGCGAAGTTGGCAATGAAGAACAAAGCTTGAAAAAAATTGGTAAAGCAGGTGCAAACCGTTGGCGTGGTATTCGCCCAACTGTTCGTGGTGTGGTAATGAACCCTGTTGATCACCCACACGGTGGTGGTGAAGGTCGTACTGGTGAAGCCCGTGAACCTGTTAGCCCATGGGGTACTCCAGCTAAAAGCTATCGTACTCGTAACAACAAACGTACTGACAACATGATTGTTCGTCGTCGTTACTCTAATAAAGGTTAATCAATATGGCACGTTCATTGAAAAAAGGTCCATACGTTGACCTACATTTGTTGAAAAAAGTTGATACGGCACGCGCTAACAACGACAAACGACCAATTAAAACTTGGTCTCGCCGTTCTACCATTTTGCCTGATTTTATCGGTTTAACCATTGCTGTACACAACGGTCGTACTCACGTACCTGTATTTATCAGCGACAATATGGTTGGTCATAAATTGGGTGAATTCTCATTGACTCGTACCTTTAAAGGTCATTTGGCTGATAAAAAAGCCAAGAAAAAATAAGGTGAAATATGAGAGTATCTGCACAACATAATAATGCCCGCATCTCTGCACAAAAAGCACGTTTAGTGGCAGACATGATTCGCGGTAAAGACGTTGCCCAAGCATTAAACATTTTGACATTCAGCCCTAAAAAAGGTGCAGAGTTAGTCAAAAAAGTGTTGGAATCAGCTATTGCTAATGCTGAACACAACAATGGTGCTGACATTGACGAGTTGAAAGTCGTTACTATTTTCGTGGACAAAGGTCCAAGTTTAAAACGCTTTCAAGCTCGTGCAAAAGGTCGCGGCAATCGTATTGAAAAACAAACCTGCCACATCAACGTGGTTGTGGGCAATTAAGGAATAACCATGGGACAAAAAATTCATCCAGTTGGTTTCCGACTGGCAGTCAACAAAGACTGGTCTTCAAAATGGTTTGCTAAAAGCACCGAATTTGCCACCGTTTTGAAACAAGACATTGATGCACGTGAATACTTGCGTAAACGTTTGGCAAACGCTTCAGTAGGTCGTGTTGTAATTGAGCGTCCAGCAAAATCAGCACGCATTACTATTCATTCTGCACGTCCAGGTGTCGTTATCGGTCAAAAAGGCGCGGACATTGAAATTCTTAAACGTGATTTAGAAAAATTGTTAGGTGTTTCTGTTCACGTTAATATTGAAGAAATCCGCAAACCAGAATTAGATGCACAGCTTATTGCAGACAGTATCGCGCAGCAATTGGAAAAACGTGTTCAATTCCGTCGCGCGATGAAACGTGCGATGCAAAATGCAATGCGTTCAGGTGCGAAAGGCATTAAAATCATGACATCAGGTCGCTTAAACGGTGCAGATATTGCACGTAGTGAATGGTATCGTGATGGTCGCGTACCTTTACACACCTTGCGTGCTGATGTTGATTATGCAACCAGTGAGGCATTAACAACTTACGGCATCATTGGCTTAAAAGTGTGGGTTTACAAAGGCGAAGCAGGACAAGTTCAAGCACAATCTGAACAACGTGAAAATCGTCGTAACAACAGAAAAGGAGGTCGCAATGCTGCAACCAACTAGACTGAAATACCGTAAACAACACAAAGGTCGTAACACAGGTGTCGCAACGCGTGGTAACACAGTAAACTTTGGTGATTTTGGCTTAAAAGCTGTGGGTCGCGGACGTTTAACTGCACGCCAAATTGAAGCTGCACGTCGTGCGATGACACGCCACATTAAACGTGGTGGTCGCATTTGGATTCGCGTATTCCCTGACAAACCTATTACAGCAAAACCAATCCAAGTTCGTATGGGTGGCGGTAAAGGTTCTGTGGAATACTACGTTGCAGAAATTCAACCTGGTAAAGTGTTGTATGAAATGGACGGTGTAGCGGAATCTTTGGCACGTGAAGCATTTGCATTAGCAGCAGCTAAATTGCCAATTCCAACCACATTTGTAACAAGACAGGTGGGTAAATAATGAAAGCCAATGAATTGAAAGAAAAGTCAGTAGAGCAATTGAACGAAGTTTTGGTTGATTTGCTGAAGCAACAATTCGGTCTGCGCATGCAACATGCAACTGGTCAGTTAGGTAAAACCAGTGAGATTAAACGTGTGCGCCGTGATATTGCTCGTGTGAAAACTGTCATCTCTGAAAAAGGTACCAAGTAATGAGCACTGAGAAAACTGTTCGCACTTTGCAAGGCAAAGTGGTTAGCGACAAAATGGATAAAACTGTAACCGTTTTGGTTGAACGTCGTGTAAAACATCCTTTATACGGAAAAATCGTAAGTCGTTCTACTAAAATCCATGCTCACGATGAGCAAAATCAATACGGTATCGGTGATGTTGTGGTGATTCAAGAATCACGTCCATTGTCAAAAACCAAATCTTGGGTCGTTAAAGAGCTGGTAGAAAAAGCACGCGTTGTTTAATGTCGTGAATAAAAGCGAAGCGAAGTTTGCAGAGTGTTCTGTAAACTTCGCTTTTTTTTAGGTGATGATACAGCTATTTATGATTTTGAGCCGAATTTTGAACTGACTGACGAAGAATGGATTGTTTTAATGTAAGATGCTTTATTTTATTCAGAATGGCAATCTGAAACCTTTGCAAAACCTAACTATGAATAAAAAATCGGCGTAAAGGACAAAAAAGGTGCTGTTTTGATAACTTACAAAAAATACTGCTAATAGTATATGATTTATTTATTCCAATTTTTGCTGACAAACATTGTGATGAATTTTTTAGTAAAGTCAAGAATAGAGTATCTTCGCCGTGCCTTTCGGTATTCTTGACTTTACTAAAAACTCATCTGATTTAGTCAGCAAGCAAAAATTGCAATAAATAAACAAACAGTTTTTGATACTCAAAACCTTTGAACCCTGAAAAACAATATAGATAAGGCTTTCAGCGATTTTTAGCACCTTTTTTGTCCTTTACGCCAGTTTTTCAAAGATTTCAACTTTTCAAAGTGGTATTTTTACAAAAAAGAAAACACTATTTTTACAATAAATTAACACTATTATTTACATATGTTAAGATAAAACAGGTTATTGAAACAATTCCCATTAATCTCAAATCAGGAACTAAAAATGAATAAATCATATCGTGTCATTTTCAATCATGAACGCAATGCTTGGGTAGCTGTTGCCGAAATCACGCCTGCAAAAGGTAAATCATCTTGCAAATCTATTGTATCTACAACTGTACACGCAGCCGTTATATCCGCAGCGACCATTGGCGCAACAATAGCACCTACATCAGTCATTGCAGACACGTGGGAAGCCACATCAGGATCATCGTACACAAATACTACCACTGGTGAAACTTTTAGTTCTCCATATGAGGATTTTTCTATCAAACCTATCAAAAAAGCAACATATGAAGGTTCAGCAGGTTTCTTTGAATTTCTAGGAGATGATGAAGCAGTAAAAATTGTTACGGGGCAAACAGGTAATACTGAATTGTATGCGCAATCTCAAACCAAATTGGGTGCGGAAAATGATGCGACCAGTATTGACAATATGAGAAAAGCAATAGATTCTATTGAACTAGTCAATAGTTTACGATCCCAAGATGATTCAAGCATTGCCGAATACGAACACAATTACGGTGTTACCAGTAAACAAATGGCGATGGCTCAAATACACGCCAATCTCAGTAGCCGAACTGGCAATCACGCTGATATCTTTCCAGTAGAAGGTGAAAATTTATCTTTTGCATATGGCATATACAAAGACGGTGCTCATGGCAAAGAATATAGTGCATTGGGTGGATTATATGATAAAGAAAAAGCACGTTTTGATGATCCAAAAGACCCAATGTATCACAAATGTGATTTTGATTGGAATACTGGAAGTGGTACCGCACACTATTGCAAAATCGTTGATGGTAAAAAAATTGATGGAGAAGATTTGGTCTCTGATGACCCTAATCATACCAATGGTTCATTTAAAGCAATGGGCGCGGGGGTTACAGGTGTAAATAAAGAAGGTTTGCCTGGCGATACCACATTGGTACAAACCTTTGCATCTAAAGCAACACAAGGTGGAAAACTTTACAATTCTTATGGGTATGGGAATCTGTTAGAGGAATATAGTAAGAGGTTAGACCAAAATAATAGGTTAGCCCCACAGTATGGTCAAATTTTTTTAAGTTCAAATCAAGTCGTCAATATCAAAGATAAGTATAGTGATAACGTATCAATTAAAGATATTAGCGTGTTTGGTGGTTATAGTCCGAACGGTAAAAATGCAAATAATAACACAGTTAACATTAAAGGCACCGTAGGTTTAGTATATGGGGGCTATTCATTAGGTGGTGAAGTTTCAAATAATACTGTTAATATAGAAGGAACAGAAGTTGCAACAGTGTGGGGTGGATACGGTGGAAACGGTAGTTTAGTTTCAGGAAATACTGTTAATTTAAACGATGGTAGCGCAGTACAAATTTTTGGCGGTAATGGTGTAGGTGTTGGTGTAAAAGCTTCAAACAATACCGTTATGGTTGCTGGACGCTCAGATGTTTTCCAAAATGTTTATGGTGCAAAAGGATCAGATCTGAACGGAAACACTGTTACGATTGCTGAAAATGCTACTATTTACGGAAATGTTTATGGTGCAGATGGAGAAAAGGCAAACCATAACACTGTTACCATAAAGGATGATTCTACGATTAAAGGAAACGTTTATGGTGCTTATCGGGAGTACAGTTCAGGTTCTTCTCATTCTCATAATACCGTTAATATTGAAGGAGGTACTGTTGAAGGTCATGTTATGGGTACGTATTTTAGTGGTCCTGAACACACTGTAAACATCAAAGGCGGTACTGTACAATCTGTATATTTAACTGGAAACAACTCTAATAACGACAATGCTCAAAACGGAAAAGAATTTCTAGTTACTTCTGGCGCAGTTAATTTATTAAGTGATAGTAACTCTGTTACTGATGATATATATGGTGTCGTATCTATTGCTAATAAACAATCCAACCCTTCAGATGTTAATAACAGAGAACACCGTAGCTACACTGGGAAGACTTTCTATGAGGTCTACGATATTGCACTTAATCTAGGTGCTCAAAATAAACGTATTCCAATGAATACATACAAACTAAAAAGGGTAGGCGCATTTACTGAATACAACTTCTACTTACCTTCTGACGTTAAAAACAAAGACGTTGCGTTAGAAACTGATAAGCTTCTTTTTAGGAGAAAAGATGTAGATGTCAATGTTTATATACCAGGTGATGCAGCATTAGAACAAAATGATACTGTATATTTAATTAAGACAACTACATTTAAAGACCAAGATCCGAATATTACAGGGAATGTTTATCAAGGTGTTACACTCCAAAACAATCTAGGTGAAGTGAAAATTGATGATAAAGATTTAATTTTATCAATGTTGAAGGACAATACAAGTTCTACAACCCCTGATCCTGTGCCTGATCCAAAAGTATGGAATGTATCACCCAATACCTATACAACTGATGTTAATGAAACACCAGCGTCCTTTAACGGCAATTTTAATGCAGCCAAAAACACATCAGGTGCAATGGTCAACGTTTTGCCAAACGATGACTACAAAGGCATCGATGTTTATGGCGCAAAAGATAATGGAACAACCAATATTGCTGGCGCAAAAAATCTAGGTGGCATTATTGATGAAAGCAACACATCTATTCTCAATATAGATGCTAGCAAAGGCAGCGTTCAAGCCAATTCAGTTAAAGGCTGGAAAGAAATCAACTTCTCCAATTTATCTGAAAAAGACCCTGCATTAGCATTAACTCAAAAAGCGGATTTTGGTAACAAAATCAAGCTTTCAGGCAGCCTGAATGATTATAAAAAAGACGGTGCCACATTCACTTTGGTTAAATCTGAAAATCAAGTCAATGTGAGCGATGAGCTGTTTGCAGAAAATCAAATCACTGGCAAGGAATTTGATATTCTATCAAGTACGCAATACAAGGTTGATGAATTCGGTTTCCACCAAGATGCAGATAAAAAATCATTGTATATCAACACTGAAAACACCAAGAAAAATTTCAATGGCGATTTTAAAGCTGCAAAAGATACATCAAAAGCGATTGTTAATGTTTTGCCCAATGATGACTACAAAGGCATTAGTATTTATGGTGCAAAAGATAATGGAACAACCAATATTGCTGGCGCAAAAAATCTAGGTGGCATTATTGATGAAAGCAACACATCTACACTCAATATAGATGCTAGCAAAGGCAGCGTTCAAGCTAATTCAGTTAAAGGCTGGAAAGAAATCAACTTCTCCAATTTATCTGAAAAAGACCCCGCATTAGCATTGACTCAAAAAGCCGATTTGGGTAACAAAATCAAGCTTTCAGGCAGCCTGAATGATTATAACCAAAAAGGACTTACATTCACTTTGGTTAAATCTGAAAATCAAGTCAATGTTAGTGATAAGCTGTTTGCAGAAAATCGAATCACTGGCAATGAATTTGATATTCTATCAAGTACGCAATACAAGGTTGATGAATTCGGTTTCCACCAAGATGCAAATAAAAAATCGCTGTATATCAACACTGAAAAAACCGTTAAAGCCATTCAAGATAAACAATTTAATGGCGCAGATGGTATAAAAAATGCCATTATCAACATTAACACAACAGGTGATTTCAATGGTTTAAACATCAATGCTGCGGATAAAGATTCAACCATCAACTACGTTTGGGGGCGTAATTTAGGTGTTATTGACGGTAAAAATGGCACACTCAATATCGGCACAGAAAATAAAGCCACCGCAATGAATCAACGCTCAGCAGTTGATATCAAAAACATAGGGGATTTGAATTTCTACCTGCCTGAAAACATAAAAAATGAAGACACTGCTTTATCGTTGTCGGCAACAGATAAAACCGATTTAAGCAAAACAGCGGTTACTGCTTATTTATCAGGAGATAGTCAAATCAACGACAAAGATGTGGTGCATTTGATCAAAAAAACCAATGGTGGCGAAATCAGCATCAATGACAGCAACAACAAAGTTACCGTTAAACAAGGTATTACACTCACTTCAACCCAAGAAATGAAGCTGTCTGATAACAAACAAAACTTGGATTTAATATTCGCCAAAGCATCGCAAGATAATGAACAACCACAAGGTGGCAATGAACAACCACAAGGTGGCAACGAAAAACCACAAGGTGGCAACGAACAACCACAAGGTGGCAACGAACAACCACAAGGTGGCAACGAACAACCACAAGGTGGCAACGAACAACCACAAGGTGG
>JAFSQZ010000117.1 GCA_017446355.1 Neisseriaceae bacterium | reverse complement strand
TAATTTATTTAAAACCGTTACACTCTCATCGTCATTGAATTTAACAATCGCCAAGAAATACCGTGTTCACTTTTAAATCCAATCAAGTATCTGCTATCTCTTTCATTTTAAATGAAAATAATTGGGAAAAAGCACAACAAGCATTCAGCGACAAAGCCGAAAAATATCTCCCTTTTCAAGGCACTCCCTTTGTATTAGATGTTAGTGTCTTTAATGCAGAGCAATGTGATGATGAAGGTTTAGCATCATTTGTGCAACTTTTGCGACAACACGGATTATCGGTTATTGCTTTACAGCACGATTATGAAGATTTATCCGATTGTGCCAAACAATTAAACTGTTTATTCTTTGGACAGCTGCCTGAAAGCTGGGCAGAACTTTTGGCAAGTCAATTCAACAATCAATCATCAGAAGAACCAGAACAAAAAGCGTCAGAAGAAGAAAAAGAAGAAGTACTGGAAACACCAGCAACAGAAAACCCACTGGAAACTGAAAAATTACCAGATGAAACAGAACAAGCCAGTGAAAATTCCGATGAGAAAAATTCCGATGAAAATGAAGTCCTTGAAGAATCCACATCCGACTTCATTCACACCACTGAAACTGAAATTGCTCGTCGCACAGTCGTCATTGAAACTCCTGTACGTTCAGGTCAACAAATTTATGCCGAAGATGCTGATTTAATTGTCTTGGGCAGGGTCAGTGCAGGTGCTGAATTGATTGCTGATGGCAATATTCACGTTTATGCACCCATGCATGGACGTGCGTTAGCAGGCGATAAAGGCGACAAAAGCGCACGTATTTTTATTCAATTTATGCAAGCTGAACTGGTGTCTATCGCGGGTATTTTCCGTAATTTTGAACAACAACTACCTACGCATTTACACCAACATGCTGTACGTATTGAATTACTAGAAGATCGTTTATCCATTAGCGCAATGGATATAAAGTAATATTCAGGCAGCCTGAACATTGTTTAAACCAACTATTGATTAATAAAATAAAGGCAAAATATGGCAACAAAAAATAATGCAGCAAAAATTATAGTCGTTACCTCTGGTAAAGGCGGTGTTGGCAAAACTACTACTTCTGCAAGTATTGC
The DNA here is from genome assembly GCA_017446355.1 of Neisseriaceae bacterium. Classification (GTDB taxonomy): domain Bacteria; phylum Pseudomonadota; class Gammaproteobacteria; order Burkholderiales; family Neisseriaceae; genus RGIG3394. The sequence goes on along the minus strand of JAFSQZ010000117.1, from coordinate 26,357 downwards.
GACAGGTTTAGCTTTACGTGGTAAGAAAACCTGCGTGATTGACTTTGATGTAGGCTTGCGTAATCTAGACTTGATTATGGGTTGCGAACGTCGCGTCGTTTATGATTTTGTCAACGTCATTCAAGGTGAAGCATCATTGCATCAAGCCTTAATTAAAGACAAACATTGCGACAAATTATTTGTTTTACCTGCATCACAAACCCGTGATAAAGAAGCCTTAAACAAAGAAGGCGTCGCAAAAGTTCTGAACGAATTAACTCAAGATATGGGTTTTGAATACGTCATTTGCGACTCACCTGCTGGTATTGAAACAGGGGCATTGATGGCATTATATTTTGCCGATGAAGCAATCATCACCACCAATCCAGAAGTATCCAGCGTACGCGATTCTGACCGTATTTTAGGTATTTTACAAAGTAAATCACTTAAAGCAGAGTTAGGTGAAAGTGTCAAAGAACATTTATTGATTACCCGCTACTCACCAGAACGTGTAGAAAAAGGTGAAATGCTATCCGTAGACGACATTAAAGATTTATTACGTATCCCCCTAATCGGTGTTATCCCCGAGTCAAAAAGTATTTTACAAGCCTCCAATTCAGGTGAACCTGTGATTCACCAAGCAGATTCACAAGCAGCAGAAGCTTATAAAGATGTGGTCGCACGTTTATTGGGTGAAAATCGTCCGTTGCGCTTTTTGGACGTACCGAAAAAAAGCTTCTTCCAAAGAGTCTTCGGAGGCTAATATGTCGTTAATTGATAAATTATTTTCTAGAAAACCCAAAACCTCTGCTATTGCACGTGATCGTTTACAAATCATTATTGCTCAAGAACGGAATTCTCGTGAAGGCAGCAACACGCCCGACTATATTCCCACCTTGCAACGTGAATTATTAGAAGTCATTTCTAAATACGTCAAAATTGAACTTGAAGACATCAATATTTCACGAGAAGAACAGAACGGCGTAGATATGCTAGCACTCAATATTGCGCTGCCTGAAAGCCGCAATAATGAGGAAAACGAAAAAAAGTAAGCAACCCATTACAAGGATAGTATTATGACGCTTACCGAATTACGTTACATTGTTGCCGTTGCACAAGAAAAACATTTCGGACGTGCCGCACAACGTTGCCATGTTAGTCAACCAACGCTTTCCATCGCCATCAAAAAGCTGGAAGAAGAATTGTCGCTTTCCCTATTTGATCGCAGCAGTACGGAAGTCATTACCACAGAAATTGGTCAACGTATCATAGAACAAGCACGTAAAGTTCTAGATGAAGCTGATGTTATTCGTCATTTAGCAGAAACACAACAAGGTGAATTAGACGGTGCATTTAAGCTCGGTTTAATTTTCACTGTTGCTCCTTATCTCTTACCCAAATTAATTTTAGGGCTACGTCAAACAGCACCCAATATGCCCTTAATGCTGGAGGAAAACTACACTGCTACTTTAACCGAAATGCTCAAACACGGTGATGTAGATGCCATTATTGTTGCTGAACCTTATCAAGAAACAGGTATAGAAACCATACCACTTTATGACGAACCTTTTTTTGTGATTGTCCCCAAAGGACATTCGTTTGAAGAATTAGATGCCATCACCACTGCCGATTTAGCCGAAGAAAAAGTGCTATTGCTAACAGAAGGCAACTGTATGCGTGATAACATACTGATTTCATGCAAAGAATTAGCTGCTCGTCAGCGTGTAGAAGGTCTTGCCAACACCATTCAAGGCAGCACCATCAACACCATTCGTCATATGGTTGCTTCTGGTATGGGCATCAGTTTACTGCCTTCTACAGCACTTACTGAATACGACCATATGCTATTTTCTGTCATTCCGTTTACTCAACCCGTGCCACAACGTCGAGTTGTTTTAGCCTATCGTCGCAACTTTGTACGTCCCAAAGCATTAGAAGCCATTCGCCAAGCCGTATTCTTATCTCAACTTTCAGGCATCAACTTCGTTAAATAAATAACGCAGTGTCTGCAAATATTTTTATGGATTTACGCTGTTTTGTTGTTACGTTTTTTTACACAACAAAACAAGCGTAAATCCGTAATAAAAAACATAATACACTACTGCTTAATCTACTCTTACCACTCATCATTGATGTTTTGCGAAAAATTTCTTTATCAAACAACTATATTAACTTATTCGTTTCATTACAGATTATTCGCAGATAATGTATTTTGTAAGGGTTAAAAAAGGAAAATTTGATGAATTGGTTTCAAGGTATTATTTTCGTTTACTGTTGCTATTTAATTTATTCAGGCATTCGTAGCAAAAAGAATTTAAAACAATCCAATCCTGTTTTTCCAGATGAAGAAGTCAATGTCTTATTTCCCAAAATTGATAAAATATTAAAACTCTGCTCGTCCATATCCTTATTTCTCGGTATTTTTATATTGCTGACGCTATTCATAGATATGGTATTTCCATTCAAAAACATCAACAGTCAATGTATTGCGTGCAAACCTATTGCTAACTATTTATTTATCATTGGTTTTTTTCTTTTACCTATTGGATTTGCTTTAAGTCAATACGGTTATACCCCCTATGCCTCTGGTGGTGATTTAAATGCACTTAAAGGAAACTTCAAACAAATGTATGAAGTACAAAAATGGCAAAAAAAAGACGATTGGGTGGATACCTACGATGAAAATTACTCTTGGTATCAAGCAGAAATTATGCACTGGCATATGAAATACCTGCTTCGTGCGCACACTTGGATAAGACTTGGATTGTATCTTTCTTACTTTTCCCTTTTTGTGCTGACTTGGTCGTATATATTGGGTACAAAATATATATAAAATCTTTTCAGGCTGCCTGAAACAACAAACCGCCGTAGGGTGGGCATCCTTGCCCACCATAACGACAGAATATGTTTTCAGGCTGCCTGAAAATGTCTGGTTTAATCAACACCGTTGGCGTTGCGGTGGGCAGAGATGCCCACCCTACGACTTAAATTTTCCGATAAACCCGATATTCGGGAAATTGAACAATTAGGGTAATTTAATTTTACGGCGTTTGTGAAATAGCGTTTCAGGTTGTATACTATGCTAAATACTGATTTTCAAAAAGGAAAACAAATCTTGAAATATAAAGTTGCATCAACTTCCAAACAAAAAAACCAATTATCATCAGAAGTTAAATTACTGCTATGGATTTCTTTCGGACTGTGGATTTATTCTCTGCTTGGAATAGGTTTTTATGCAGGCAGCGAATCTACATATGGCTGGGTGATACTTTTATTGGGAACATTTGGGGGCTGGTTTGCGGGCGAGCCTTTTTTTTCAGGTTTTGCGGTTTATGCCAATTATTTTTATCTTTTTGCCCTGTTTCGTTTAACCTTTGGCAACAAAATACCGACAACCAGCGTCAAATGGATGTTGGCATTAGCCAGTTTAACTGTTTTATTAAAAGAAGTGATGATCAATGAAGAAGTGTTGATCAATGGAGCCGGAAGATACGCAAGTATTGACGCTTGGGGTTGGGGTGCCATTTGGTGGGGCTTGTCTTTAATCACCTTAACCATTGCCACTTACACTCAAAACGGCAGAATTCCATTGAAAAAATCTTTACCCATTACTGCAAGCATTTATGCGATTGTAATATTGCCACTCTTGGTTTTATTTGGCTATCAATACCGCATCGCCAATGAGCAAGAAAAAGCCACTTATTTTGAACCAGGAATATTAGGCATAGATTTAAGCGAAGAAGAAAAGCATAATAGCGAAACTCCAAATCCCTATTCCGCTCTACGCATTTTGCTTACTGGTGGTACGGCATTTTCGGTCAATTCGTTTTCACACATCAAATACACGCCAGCACCCACGCTGCCTGAAAATTCAGTTTTACAAATCAATGGCAATATAGATTTCACCAATAATTGGTCATTGATGGTTGATGATTTAACATTTCACTTACCATCTACTTTTGTTCATCAAGGCAAGTTGTATCAACATCAAGACAGCCGTCATACCTTTTTCATCAACAACGACACTGATGCCTCATGGATTAAAGTTGCACCATTTACCAACAAAATTGATTACACTTTAAACCTATTGCCCACGCAACAAAAAGGCAAATATCGTTTTACGATTACCGATGAAAACAAGCAGAACACTTTTTTCCAAGCCGATATGATTAAAAGTGGGGATTACACTTATCCATTTCATTCATTGGAATATTATTTTGATAAAAGCAAATTGCTGCTGGACAAACCCATTGAAGTATCCAACAAATGTCCACATCAAACTTCAATGACTATTGAAGATACACATATTGCCCTGTCCGTAAACAACACCAATTATATAATTGTTGCCGAAAACGAAAATATGGACGAAGTTAAAAAACAATTTCAAAAATATCGTATTGATGATGCGTATTGTTCTGAAAAAATAGTGATTTTGCCTGCAAAAGTGATGAAAACCGTCAATAATCATCTTTCTACTGATGTGGAGAATATTATCTTCTTGGTGTTTGATAAACAAAATATGCAGCTAATTGATGAGTTTAATTTATACAACAACATCTACTACCAAAAACACGAACAAAACAAAGAATTAACGCTAAAAACCATCAAACCAATTATTGAACATAGGAATAACTTAACTTTTACCTACAAAACACGCTTGCAGGTTAAATATCTTGATTACAGTGTTGAATTATAGAAATATTTTCAGGCAGGGTATTTCAACCCTGCCTGAAAAAAGTTTATTGATTATTTTCAATAAATTGTTGCAATTGTGGTAATGCCATAAAACCGCTGTGAACTTTACCATTTGGCAATATCAAAGCAGGCGTACCATTGATACCCAATTCCTCGCCCAATTGAATGGTTTCTTTCAATGAAGTTGGACATTCAGGCACAGGTTCTGGTTGTTTATTTTCACGCATCAATGAAGTCCATGCCAAAGTAGGATCTTTTTGACAAAGAATTTGTATACTGTGTTCAAAACCTTTTGGGTGGAGCGTATCAATTGGCATCATAAAGTTATAAATGGTAATATCGGTCATCTTGGCAAACTCTTTTTCCAAACGACGACAATATGGACAATCCACATCGGTAAACACCGCTATTTTCAACTTACCATTTCCACGCACTTCTGTAACCGCTTTATCCAATGGTAGTTTAGCAAAATCCACTTTTTCATTTCTCAATTCACTTTGACGCGCTTCCGTTAAACTTTCACCACTTTTAACATCAATCAACTCACCTAAAAACACATACTCACCTTTACTGTCTGTGTATACAATGTTTTTACCATTCACCACAACTTCATAAATATCTTTAACAGGAGTGGTCTGAATACTTTTTATTTTTAATTTTTGCGCGGCAAAATTTTTTTCCAAACTATTGGTAATCGCTTGATGAACAGCATCACTAACAGATGTTTGTTCAGATGTTTGTTTCTCGCCTGAAACTTGCACAGGCTTACCATTAGCCGTTACTGGTTGTCCACAAGCCACCAAAACAAAAGCCGAACCCAGCAACAACGCTGTTAATTGTTTGAATTTCATCATATTCCAGTCCTAACGTTCAAAAAGTACGCATTATCGCTAAAAAAGTAGTTTCTTCGCAAATTGAATTTGCTATTTTTGTTCACATACCACAACGAATATGGTAAAACGCAACTTTCTTTACTTGAATAAATAATAACCTATGTTTCCCATTCTCGCTTTTGACATTGAAACCATTCCTGATGTTCACGGTATTCGCTTATTAAATGACTTACCTAAACATTTAAACGATGAAGATGTCGTAGAATTTGCTTTGCAACAAAACCGTGCAAAAAATGGTAGCGATTTTATGCCCCACCACTTACACAAAGTAGTTGCCATCTCCTGTTGTTTACGTGCTGGTAACGCCATTCGCGTGGGAACGATTGGCAACGAACAATCCGATGAAGCGGAAATGATTAACGACTTTTTCAAAACCATTGAAAAATACACCCCCACACTGGTAAGCTGGAATGGTGGCGGATTTGATTTACCTGTATTGCATTACCGTGCAATGATTCACGGTATTCAGGCAGCACGTTACTGGAATTTAGGCGATGGCGATTACCAAGACAGCCGAGATTTCAAATGGAATAACTACATCAGTCGCTACCACACTCGCCACACCGATTTAATGGATTTATTAGCTCTGTATACAGGTCGCACCAACGCACCATTAGACCAAATGGCAAAACTGTGCGGTTTTCCTGGCAAACTGGGTATGGACGGCAGTAAAGTTTGGTCGGCTTATTTAGCAGGTCAAATCAAAGATATTCGTGATTATTGTGAAACCGATGCCATGAACACCTATTTAATGTACCAACGCTTTCGCTTAATGAACGGCGCACTTTCACCAGAAGAATACAACGATGAAATTGAAAAAGCCCAAGAATATTTAAGCGAACAAGCTGAACAAGGTAAACAACATTGGGCAGAATTTATGGACGAATGGTTAGCATAATTTTCAGGCTGCCTGAAAACACCCATACGCACCAAAGATGAAAGCAGATTTTGCAAAAATTTCTAAACATTCATCTCAAATCATCACCAAAAACACATAGAAAACAATTGACTTTTATATTAGGAAATACTAAACTATAAAAATGAGTACACAAGATTTTCCCCAATCCAAATCCGAACAGGCTGCCCAATTTTTAAAATCTCTCGCGAACCCCCATCGTTTGAATATTTTATGTTTGCTTGTAGAAAAAGAATATTGCGTCAACCATTTGGTAGAAAACAGTGGCATCAGTCAATCAGCAATATCACAGCATCTCGCTAGAATGCGCGCTGAAGGATTAGTGTCTTGCCGTCGCGATGCGCAAAAACAATATTATTCCATTTGCGATGACAAAGTATTTGCCATCATCAGTGCTTTAAAAAACCAATTTTGCCCATTAGAACAAAAGGACTCCGATTAAAATGAGCATTAAAACCATCACAGCAGAACAAGCTGCACAAATGCAAAAAGATGGCGCAGTCATCGTAGACATTCGCAGTCTTGACGATTACACGCGTAAACACATCGCCAATGCAATTTGCTTGCCTTTAAAAACGGGCGGTATCAACGAAAACACCTTGCCCAAAAACAAAACCATTATTTTCACCTGTTTAAGTGGATTGACCACAAGCAACCGCGCCGCGCAAATACAAGAGTGCGCAAGCTCTTGTGAAAATATCTACTTATTAGACGGTGGCACAAACGCTTGGGAACAAGCAGGTCTTCCCATAGAAAAAGCAACAACAGGTTGTTCATTAGACATTATGCGTCAAGTACAAATTGCCGCAGGCAGCCTGATTTTACTTGGTGCGCTACTAGGTTGGCTGGTTTCTCCTTACTTTTTTCTTATCTGTGCTTTCGTGGGCGCAGGTTTATTATTTGCTGGTATCACAGGATTCTGTGGTATGGTTCATTTATTGAACAAAATGCCGTGGAATAAAATTAGTTAACTTAACACATAGAGGAATATTATTATGAAACAAAACATTTGTGGTATTGATCGTATTTTACGTATTGTTTTAGGTGCCGTATTGATTGCATTAGCAGCATTCGGTGTCATTGGCTGGTGGGGCTTTATTGGTGCAGTGCCATTGGTAACTGGTTTGATTCGTTTCTGCCCACTTTACCCATTGATTGGCTTTTCTAGCTGCAAAAAATAAGCCATCGGATAACAAAAAAGCGTAGGAATTATCCCGCGCTTTTTTTCTTACATTTTTGTTATAATCTCGCTATTTTTTCAGGCAGCTTGAAAAGCTTTAATATTAACTATTTAATGATAAATACTTATTCCATAAATAGGTAAAAGAATATGAAACCTTTCAACAATCTTAATCGTCGTGATTTTCTCAAAGTGTTGGCAGCATCTGGTTTGGCAACAACTTTACCATCTGGTATGACCATCGCAGCAGAACAATCCGACAGTAAAGCACGTATTGTTATTATTGGTTGCGGTTTAGCAGGTTTAGCAAGTGCGCACCGTTTACGCCGTCAACTTCCCAATGCTGAAATCACCATTATTGATGGTAAATGGGAACACAATTATCAACCTGGTTACACACTGATTGCCACTGGTGTGTGGAACGACACCAACAAAGTGAAAACCGCCAATGCCAAATTGATTCCAAACGGCGTTAAATGGATACAGGAAGCGGTAACAGAAATTCAACCCGATAACAAAGTTGTACTCACCAATGCAAACAATAAAGTGCCATACGATTATCTGATTGTTGCCACAGGCTTGCGTTTAGGATACGACAAAATAGAAGGTTTGGATTTATTGGCTTTTGGACAAAAAGGTTTAGGCAGCGTCTATCACAGTCCTGAAACAGCAATGGCAACTTGGCATGCGATGGACGAGTTTCGTAAAAAAGGCGGTCGTGCTGTAATGACTTTGGCAGGCACCGATATGAAATGTGCAGGCGCACCATTAAAAATGACGTTTATGGTTGCTGACCGTATTCGTCAAGCTGGCACAACAAGTGGTTCACAAATTGACTTTTTTGCTGCGAAAACAGCTATTTTCAGCGTTAAACCTGTGGCAGACAAAGTTTTAGAATTATGGAAAACGCTAGACGTTGCCCCCAATGTCCATTATCAAAAAGAATTGATTGGTGTCAATATGGATAGCCAAACCGCCATTTTCAGGCAGCCTGAAACAGGTGAACAGTCTACGGAACATTATGATTTTATTCATATTGTTCCTCCTATGTTTGCACCCGATGTTATCTTAAATAACAATGAATTAGCCAACGAAAAAGGTTGGTTAAATGTCAATGCTGAAACCTTGCAACACACCAAATATCCCAATATCTTTGGTTTGGGCGACATCAATGGTACACCGCGCGGCAAAACTGCCGCTACTGTGAAAAAAAGTGCGCCCATAGTGGTACATAATCTCATTCGTACCATAAATGGACAAACACCTGATGTTGCATTTGATGGTTACACTTCCTGTCCAATGTTGGTACGAGAAGGAGAAGCAATGCTGGTTGAATTTAACGGTAAAGGCGAACTCACCCCTACCCTACCTTTGGTTAATCCACTACAACCCAGCTACTTCGCTTGGTATCTAGAAGATGTTATGTTAAAACCCGCCTATATGACCGTATTGCGTGGTCATGCATAAGGGAGAACAACCATGAATTTATCTGATTTATTTTCTATGGCATTGTTGATGGTGAAAGAATTGATTTTAGATTTTCCACACATCAGTGCTTTAATTGTGATTTGCGCACTTATTCCTTGGGGTTTTGCACTCGTTCGCAAAATTTCACCATACGATTGGAAACGCGTTTGGAAACCTGCATTTATGTTTTCCTTATTAAGTGGCATCATTGCTTTTTTTGCACTACCTCAATTTTTTCATTCAGGACTATCGCATCTCAATTACATAACCGACTGGTTATTTCATATCGCCAGTGTTGCCAGTATTATGGTATATGCTTGGTTAATTGCTGTACCAGCACTACTCTTATGGTGCAGAAGATGTAAGGTCTAATCAATTATTATTCAGGCAGCCTGAAAAACATAATCCACCTTTACAGGCTGCCTGAAACTTTACAAACATTCTGTTTTGTAAAAAAGGACACGATATGCGACAAAATATAGCACGTGGTGCAGTTGTGGCTGATGTAATTGGCTATGAACTCACCCAAGATGACATTCAACGATTATTAAACCCTGCAATTGGCGGGGTGATTTTATTTAGACGTAATTTTCAAAATACAGAACAACTCAAAGCCTTATGCCAAGCCATTAAAGATTTACGCACCCCTGAATTGATTATCGCTGTGGATCACGAAGGCGGACGCGTACAACGCTTTATTGACGGCTTCACGCGTTTACCTGCAATGAATGTCTTGGGCGAACTTTGGGACACACAAGGGCAAGAAATTGCCAAAGATGCTGCACAAAAAGTAGGTTGGGTATTGGCAACAGAATTGGCTGCCTGCAAAATAGATTTATCGTTTACCCCCGTATTGGATTTAGCGTGGGGACAATGTGCCGTCATTGGCAACCGCAGTTTTCATCAGCAGCCTGAAATTGTGAGTGAACTGGCATTAGCACTGCAACAAGGGTTAAATCGTGGCGGTATGAAAAGTTGTGGCAAACACTTTCCTGGACACGGTTTTGTAGAAGGCGACAGTCATTATGTATTACCACAAGACAATCGCTGCCTGAACGAATTACAAAATGATATTTTGCCTTTTCAAGCATTAGCCAAACAAGGTATGGCAGCCGTTATGCCTGCACACGTTGTTTATCCACAAGTAGATGCTGAACCTGCTGGTTTCTCACGTTTTTGGTTGCAACAAATTTTGCGTAAACAACTCGGTTTTGATGGCATCATTTTTTCAGATGACTTAACAATGGAAGGCGCGTGTGGTGCAGGCAGCATCAAAGAACGCGCACGTTTATCATTTGCCGCAGGTTGTGATGTGGTGTTGGTTTGCAACCGTCCTGATTTAGTAGACGAGTTATGTCAAGATTTTTGTGAACCCAATAATCCACAACTGGCAACACGTTGGCAAAATATGGCTTGCACCCTATCACAAGAAGAAGCAATCGCTATGATGCAAACGCCAGAATTTCAGGCAGCACAACAACTGACCGCACAATTAGCCAGTCCAAAAGATTTAGCAAATGGTGTCAAAGTTGGCGAAGCGTTTTAATGGGTGAACAAAAACCATCTCGTTAACCAGTGAAATCTGCGTTAAACGCGCCAACACAAATCACAGCATCGCATCAATACAACGTTTTTTCACTTCCTTACTTTAAACCTTTGCAAAGGTTTCGGCTTACCATAACACAGCAGCGTTTTACAGGCGTTTTTACGGTGTTTTACTGAAATAAAAACAGACTTCCATTACAATAACGCCTTTTTTCAGGCAGCATTTTGTTGTCTTGATTGATTATTCATTTGAAGAAAGTTTTTTATGACAGAGCATTTAGGTTTTCCTTTGGAAACCGTTATCGTTTTTGCATTATTTTCACTGGGCGCAATGGCATTAGATTTATATGCTCATCGCGATGATAAACCATTATCACTAAAAAGCTCGGTGTTGTGGTCGCTGTTTTGGATTGCAGTATCCCTATTATTTGGTGGCTATTTGTGGTGGCATCACGGCAGCGAAATGGCAAGTTTATTTTTCACTGGCTATGTTTTGGAAAAAGTATTGTCGGTGGACAATTTATTTTTAATGATGGCGGTGTTTGCGTGGTTTAAAATCCCAGAAGGTATGCGCCATCGTGTACTGTATTGGGGCATTATTGGTGCCATTATTTTCCGTATGATTTTTGTTGCCATTGGCACCAGTTTATTGGCATTAGGTCCTTATGTAGAATTTCTGTTTGCGCTGATTGTGGGTTGGACAGCGGTAATGATGTTGCGCAAAAACGATGAAGATGATGACAACGAAGATTATTCAGAACATTTGGCTTTTCGTTTGGTACACAAATTTTTCCCTGTATTTCCGCGATTAGTGGGACATTATTTTTTCTTAAATCGTGAACAATTGCGTCAAGCACGTGAACAATACCCTGATGTACGATTAGAATTGATTGGCGAAGACAAACAACACCCTAAACATAATCACCCCAAAGCTTTGGGCAAACACGCTTGGGTGGCAACGCCTTTGTTTTTATGTTTAGCAGTGATTGAATTGTCTGATGTAATGTTTGCGTTTGACAGTGTACCTGCGGTGATTGCTGTATCACGTGAACCTTTGATTGTATACAGCGCAATGATGTTTGCGATTTTGGGCTTGCGTACCATGTATTTCGTTTTAGAAGCTTTGAAAAATTATTTGGTACATTTAGAAAAAGCAGTGGTGGTATTATTGTTTTTCGTAGCGTTTAAATTAGCATTGTCTGCAAGCAATCATTTGTGGCATCACGGTTGGGAAATTACACCGAATATGTCTTTAATGGTGGTGATGATTGTATTGACTTTGGGTGTACTGGCTTCATTAGTATTCCCTGAAAAACACGATGATGCTGCCTGAAACTAAAATAAACTGCCCTGCTCTGGCACAACATCGTCTAATATGGCTAAATCAGCTTCTTGTAAAGACAATTTTTTACGCAAGATTGCTGCCTTACGTGCCGCCAAAGTTTTAATCAGCAAACCACGCTGCTCATTACTGAATGTATGCCAATACAAACGCTCATTGCGACTGCGCAAACAACCCAAACAATAACCTTTATTATTAACTTGGCAAACACCCACGCAAGGGCTTTCAATGTGGAATAATTCGCTTTGTTCCATAAACCAATCAACAGGCTGCCTGAAAAAAGTGTATTTTAATCACGAATTCATTATTTGTTAATCAAAGCATATGTTAAACACTGTTTCTGCTCCTTTATTATTGTGCATCGGTGCGTGTCTGGGTGCATTATCGCGCTGGCAACTGACGCTATGGTTTAACCACATTGAATCAGTATCCGCATTAGGCACACTACTTGCCAACTGGCTAGGTTGTTTTATGATAGGCATTTGCTTGGGATTTTCGCTCAACGATGCCAGCAAACTAATATTGGTAACAGGCTTTTTAGGCAGTTTCACCACATTTTCCTCATTTTCTGCCGAAATCATAGAAAAACTGATGACGCAAAAATATTTTGATGCCATCAGCGTTTTATGTTTACATTTATTTGGTGGCTTATTGCTCACTTTTTTAGGTTTACTCTTGGTGCGCCTGCTACGTCCTTAAATATTCAGGCAGCCCAACTTTTTACTTTGGATAGTTTTTATGACCATGCAACTGATTATTCAACACCCTGATGTTACAAAACTTTCATTGACCAATCTTGCCAACATTATTCGCTTACCCAATACTTTTTCAGGCAGCGTCTTGCGTATTGATGTACCCGAAACATTCAGGCTGCCTGAAAACATCGCCGAAGAATTAACCCAAATGCGTGCCGATTTTGCAGTGTTAAAACCACAAAAATTCAGCGACTTAAAGTTAATTGTCAGCGATATGGACAGCACACTCATCAATATTGAATGTATTGATGAAATTGCTGCTGGTGCAGGTTTAAAAGACAAAGTATCCGCCATCACCGAACGCGCAATGCGTGGCGAATTAGATTTTGAAGCATCATTACGCAGTCGCGTAGCCTTACTAGAAGGGCTGCCTGAAAGCCATTTAACACGCGTTTATCAAGAAGTCTTACAATTAAACGCTGGCGCAGAATACCTGTTGCAACAATGCCACGAACACAATGTGCGTTTTGTTCTCGTGTCAGGTGGTTTCACTTTTTTCACCAACCAATTAAAACAACGCTTAAATTTCGCCCACGCTTACGCCAATGAATTAGAAATTATTGATGGCAAACTCACAGGCAAAGTTTTAGGCAATGTCGTGGACGCGCAAACCAAGAAAAACGTTTTGTTGCAACACCAGCAAGAATTAAATGCGCAAAAACATCAAATTGTTGCCATAGGTGATGGTGCAAACGACATTCCTATGTTACAAGCAGCAGGTTTAGGCATCGCTTATCACGCCAAACCCAAAACCCAACAAGCTGCTGATGTTGCCATCAATTTCAATGGATTAGAAGCCTTACGTGGCTGGTTTATTTAATTTCAGGCAGCCTGAAAACAAGGAAAAACAAAATGAACACTTCTTTTGACATTTGGCAAACCATTCGCCAAGAAGTACAAACCGCAGCAGCAAAAGAACCACTATTAGCCAGTTTTCTACACTTAACGGTATTACAACACGAAAATTTAGCACGCGTTTTAGCGTTTCAATTATCCAGCAAACTATTTAGCAGCACGATGGACGTACGTGCTTTATACGATGTCTTTTTACGCGTATTAGAAAACAATCCCGAAATTACTTCATCGGTAGAAGCAGACATTGCCGCGTGCTATGAGCGCGACCCTGCTTGTGAATATTATTTTTTACCTTTACTGTATTTCAAAGGTTTCCAAGCCATTCAGTCGCACCGCATCAATCACGCGCTTTATTTAAGTGGGCGCAAAACGTTAGCGTATTTTTTACAAAACCGCGCCAGTGAAGTATTTGGTGTAGACATTCACCCAGCAGCACGGTTTGGACACGGCATTATGTTTGACCACGGCACATGCATTGTCATTGGTGAAACCGCTGTTTTGGGCAACGATATTTCCCTTTTACACGGCGTAACTTTAGGTGGTTCAGGTAAAAAAGGGGGCGACCGACACCCAAAAATTGGTGATGGCGTAATGATTGGTGCAAACGCATCGGTATTAGGCAATATTCACATCGGCAAGTGTGCCAAAATTGGCGCAGGCAGCGTGGTGCTTCACGATGTAGCACCGCAAACCACTGTTGTTGGTGTTCCCGCAAAAGCAGTGGGTTTATCCAAAAACATTCCCGCCAATATGATGAATCAAATGATAATGGTTGACAACGATGAAAACAAACAACCATAATCATTTTTGACAACTTAATTATTTGAATATACAAAATAATTGCTTTCAGGCTGCCTGAAACAGTCTTTTTCTTTTCAAGGTTTTGCGTTAAAATCACGCATTCCAATTTAGGTATTGATTATGACAAAATTTATCTTTGTAACAGGCGGCGTTGTATCTTCTTTGGGAAAAGGCATCGCCGCCGCTTCTATTGCAACCATTCTAGAATCGCGTGGTTTAAACGTAACCATGCTCAAACTAGACCCTTATATCAACGTTGACCCTGGCACCATGAGTCCATTTCAACACGGTGAAGTTTTTGTAACCGACGACGGCGCGGAAACCGATTTGGATTTGGGACACTACGAACGTTTCATCAACGCAACAATGACGCGTAAAAACAGTTTTAGCGCAGGGCAAGTTTATGAAAACGTCATTACCAAAGAACGTCGTGGTGATTATTTGGGTGGCACGGTACAAGTGATTCCACACATCACCGATGAAATCAAACACAGAATTCACGATGGCGCAACAGGTAAAGATGTCGCGATTGTAGAAATTGGTGGTACAGTGGGCGATATTGAATCATTGCCTTTTTTGGAAGCCATTCGCCAAATGCGTAGCCAATTAGGACGCAATAACACTTTATTCGTTCATTTAAGCTACGTCCCTTACATTGCCGCAGCAGGTGAAATCAAAACCAAACCAACCCAACATTCTGTGAAACAACTTCGCGAAATCGGTATTCAGCCTGATGTATTGATTTGTCGTATGGATCGTTTGCTGCCCGAAGAAGAACGCCGAAAAATCGCACTGTTTTGTAATGTAGAAGAACGCGCGGTTGCAGGCAGCTACGATGCCCAAAGCATTTATGAAATCCCAGAAATGCTCCATAATCAAGGCATTGATGACATTATCTGTGAACAATTGCAATTAAATATCCGTCAAGCAGATTTAACCGAATGGAAAAAAATTGTTCACGCCATCAAACACCCACAACACAGCGTCAAAATTGCAATGGTGGGCAAATACGTGGATTTAACCGAATCGTATAAATCACTCACCGAAGCCTTAAAACACGCAGGCATTCACACGCATACCGATGTACAAATCACTTATATTGACAGTGAAGAAATTGAAAAAGAAGGTGCAGGCAGCCTGAAAACCTTTGATGCAATTTTAGTACCTGGTGGTTTTGGTTCACGCGGCGTAGAAGGCAAAATTGCTGCCGCACGTTTTGCACGCGAAAACAATATTCCCTATTTAGGCATTTGTTTAGGTATGCAAATCGCCTTAATTGAATACGCACGAAACGTTGCAGGTTTAACAGGTGCAAATTCTACCGAGTTTGATTTAAAAACCCCACACCCAGTTATCGCCTTAATTGATGAATGGCAAACGGCTGACGGTAGCGTAGAAAAACGTGATGAACACACCGATTTAGGTGGCACTATGCGTTTGGGTGCGCAAAACGTTGAACTCAAAGCCAACAGTTTAGCGGCAAAAGTTTACGGCAACACACAAATTCGTGAACGCCATCGCCATCGCTACGAAGTCAATAACAATTACTTGCCACAATTAGAAAGCGCAGGTTTAGTCATTGGTGGTGTTTCCACAGGTCATGAACGCTTGGTAGAAACCATAGAAATTCCCAATCATACTTGGTTTTTCGCTTGCCAATTCCACCCAGAATTCACCTCTACACCACGCAAAGGACACCCTTTATTCAATGCGTTTATTAAAGCCGCATTAAGTCAAAAACATTAAGCAAACATTCAGGCAGCCTATTGATGCTGCCTGAAAAAGGATTGATTAT
The DNA here is from genome assembly GCA_017446355.1 of Neisseriaceae bacterium. Lineage (GTDB taxonomy): Bacteria > Pseudomonadota > Gammaproteobacteria > Burkholderiales > Neisseriaceae > RGIG3394. The sequence continues at coordinate 10,134 of JAFSQZ010000117.1, read as the reverse complement.
GGAAAACTGTATTTTTTGCAAAATCATCAACAAAGACATTCCAGCCACCATCGTATATGAAGACGATGAAATGCTGTGTTTTAAAGACATCAACCCTGCTGCGCCCGTGCATTTACTGCTGATTCCCAAAGAACATTTTGATTCTTTGGCACACGCCCAAGCCAAACACGAAGCTTTGCTTGGTCGTATGATGTTAAAAGTTCCTGAAATTGCCAAAGCAAACGGTTTGCAAAATGGTTTTAAAACACAAATCAACACAGGCAAAGGTGGTGGTCAAGAAGTCTTCCATCTGCACATTCACATTCTAGGTCGCCCAGCTTAACGCTGCCTGAAAAAGAAAAGGAAAGAAAATGGGATTATCTTCTATTTGGCATTGGCTAATTGTTTTGGTCATTGTTGTTTTGGTTTTTGGCACCAAAAAACTAAAAAATGTAGGTAAAGATTTAGGTTCTGCTGTACACGACTTCAAAGAAGGTTTAGAACAAGGTTCGCAAGCGGAAAAAAATCCAAAAAACGATGTGATTGAACATCAAGCAGACAACGATAAAGCTGCCTGAAAAAATGTTTGATTTAAGTTTCACCGAAATGATTTTGGCAGGCACTGTGGCACTGATTGTTTTAGGTCCAGAACGCCTGCCCAAAGTTGCGCGAACCATTGGGCGATTGGTTGGCAAAATTCAAAATTTCACCACCACTATGAAACAAGAATTCACCAGCCAAAACGAATACGCCGATTTAATGAAAATAAAAAACGACGTTGAATCAGCTGCGCAAAATATTCGCAACGAAATCAACGATTTTGAACAACAAATCCAAAAAGAAAACCAAGACATTCAGCAGCTAACACAACCCATTGTAGACACGCGTCCCGCTTGGGAAAGGCTGCCTGAACAACGCACACCAGCAGATTTTGGCATCGTTTCTCCATCAAACACGCACCAAACTTTCTCTAAAATAGGTTTTCATACACCGTCATTACGACAAAGAGCTTTACAACGCAAACGTGAAACACGTCCACGTCATCGCAGTCAGCCCAAATTCAGGAGCAAACATTGAGTGAATCTGTAAACAAAACGATTGAGCAAGAACAGCCCCTAATAGAACACTTATTAGAGCTGCGTCGTCGCTTGGTGTGGGCTTTATTGGGCATTGCTGTGTGTTTTTTTGCAACGGTTCCTTTCGCACAATCGTTGTATACTTTTGTTGCGCAACCTTTAATGAGTGCGCTGCCTGAACACACCAATATGATTGCCACAGATGTCATTGCACCATTTTTCGTGCCAATTAAAGTTGCCTTAATGGTCGCATTTTTAATTTCTTTGCCACACACACTGTATCAAATTTGGGCATTTATCGCCCCAGCCTTATATCAACACGAAAAAAAACTGATTTTGCCACTTGTGTTATCCAGCTTATTTCTGTTTTTAGCAGGTATGGCATTCTGTTACTTCTTGGTTTTTCCAATGATGTTTAAATTTTTCGCAGGTATGACCCCTGTTGGTGTCAATATGGCGACCGACATTGATAAATACCTATCGTTTGTGTTGGGAATGTTTCTCGCCTTTGGCATCACTTTTGAAATTCCCATCGCCGTTATGTTGTTACACCGAATGGGCGTCATTTCACGCAAACAAATGATTGCTGCGCGTCCTTATGTGATTGTGGCAGCATTTGTGATTGCCGCTGTGGTAACACCACCTGATGTCTTATCACAAATTCTGTTAGCATTACCGATGATTTTGCTTTATGAAACAGGTATTTGGATAAGCAAACTCACAGGACAACGCCGAAAAGAAAACGACAAAGAATGACTGTTTCCAACAAAACCAGCAAACGCAACATCAATGGCGTTTTATTATTAGACAAACCCATTGGCATCAGCAGCAACACCGCCTTGCAACAAGTACGCCGTTTATTTCAAGCACAAAAAGCAGGACACACAGGCGTGCTAGACCCATTGGCAAGCGGATTGTTACCCATTTGTTTTGGTGAAGCCACCAAATTTGCACAATACTTATTAGACGCAGACAAAGCATATACCGCCACCTTAAAACTTGGCGAAGCCAGTAGCACAGGTGATGCAGAAGGTGAAATCATTGATTATTGTACCAACAACGTTAGCTTAAGCGACTTTCAGGCAGCATGCAGCGCGCTTACAGGCAAAATTCGCCAAGTACCACCAATGTTTTCTGCTTTAAAACACGAAGGCAAACCCTTGTATGAATACGCACGAAAAGGCATCGTCATTGAACGCAAAGCGCGTGATATTGAAATTTACCGCATAGATGTTCAACACTTTGATTATCCACAAGCCATTATTGACGTATCGTGCAGCAAAGGCACCTATATCCGCACATTAAGCGAAGACATCGCCAAACATTGCCACACATTTGCACACTTAACCGCTTTACGGCGTACCAAAACCGCAGGTTTTCAAATTGAACAAAGCCACAGTTTACCCAAATTAGCAGCCTTAAACGAACAAGAACGCGACACATTATTACTACCTTGTGATATATTATTACAACATTTTCCAGCCATACAATTAAACGACCAAGCCATACAAACCTTACGTTTTGGACAAAAATTAGCTTATCAACCGCATTTTGTGCTGCCTGAACAACGTCAACAACCCATTCGCGCATACAACCAAAACCAAGAATTTATTGGCTTAATTGAATTTAATGAACAAAAACAGTATTTTCAAAGTATCCGTTTAATGAACACGCAACAGGCAGCTGCCTGAAACACTCAACATCTTTAATCAGCAGTGAGAACACTATGACGCAAACTCGTTTAGACAACAAAACCATTTTAGTAACAGGTGCTTCCAACGGATTGGGCGCGGAAATTGCCAAAGCCTATGCTGCCGCAGGTGCAACCGTTGTTTTAACAGGACGCGAAATCAAACGTTTAGAACGCGTTTATGACGACATCGTTGCAGTAGGTTCAACCGAACCTTATGCAGTGGTCTTTGATATGTTAGAAGCCAAAGAACAAGAATTTGAAAACCTAGCCAAAACCATTGCCGAAGCCACAAATGGCAAATTAGATGGTATTGTCCACTCCGCTAGCTATTTTTATGCACTCTCGCCACTGGATTTTCAAACTGTAGACGAATGGGTCAATCAATACCGTATCAATACTGTTGCCCCAATGGCATTAACTCGCGCGGTTTTACCGCTATTAAAACGCTCGCCAGACGCATCAGTCATTTTCGTAGGCGAAACACACGGCGAAAAACCACAAGCTTATTGGGGTGGTTTTGGCGCGTCCAAAGCAGGGCTAAACTACCTATGTAAAGTTGTTGCCGATGAATGGGACCGTTTTGAAAATCTACGCGCCAACGTACTTGTTCCAGGCAGCATCAATTCGCCACAACGTTTCAAAACGCACCCAGGCGAAGCTGCGAGTGAACGCAAAAATATGAGCGACATTATGCCTGATTTTATCTGGTGGGCAAGCCAAGAAAGTCGCGGTCGCACAGGTAAAATCGTTTATTTATAACCACACGCTGCCTGAAACTTTATTTTTCTAAATACGACAATGGTTGTGGTAAAAACCATTTGCAACAATAAACAAAAAGCTGCCTGAAAACTTAACATTTTCAGGCAGCTTTTGGATTGGCATTTACGCGATGGAAGCGTTGATAAAATCAGCCAATTGTGGTTTTGGTAATGCGCCAGCACGTGATGCAACAACTTGACCGTTTTTCAATACCACCAAAGTAGGAATACTGCGTACACCAAATTGCGCAGGAATGACTTGGTTTTCATCAACGTTCATTTTAACGATTTTTACTTTACCATCAAATTCTTCTGCCAATTGATCCAAAATTGGTGCAATCATTTTGCATGGACCACACCAAGGTGCCCAAAAATCCAATAAAACAGGCAATTCAGATTTCAAAACATCTGCTTCAAAAGTAGCATCGCTGGTATAAACAACTTTTTCACTCATTTTCATTTCCTTTGTGTTAAATGTGTATTAAATGGGGTGAGATTAAGCTCGAACACTATATAAGGTTTTTATAATAAAAAACAAGTCTTAATTGTGTAAAATAGTTTAAAACAATAAACGGTAACTAAAAAAATTATCACTTCCCTACTTTTTGTGCCACGCTTTGCAATCAACTTTATGATGTTCCATTTTCTTAAAATAAAACGAAGAATCTTTTTAGCCAATTCGGGTTCGCATTTTAAGTTAATTAAATTCAAAGAGTTATTTTCTTTTAAGCCTAATTTAGCCGCAGGAATATCGTTCATCACAACCGCAAACCACTTGCGATTATGTTGATGACGAAAAACGCACACATTTGGCGTATCTTGCCAAAGATATTCAGGAGAAACGCCGTAATGGTTTTGAATATAGTTGATGATATTCATATTTCAGGCTGCCTGAAAAAAGATACTGTCATTGCGAGAGTGCGTAGCACTCGTGGCAATCTCCTTACTATGAAAAGCAAATCTATCATTTTAGGCAACCTGAAAAATCCGTTCTCCGTAGCCAAGAGATTGCCACGCCGCAGCCTTGCTACGGCTCGCAATGACGGCTGTTTTTTCTATTAACAAACGGATTTGTTCGCACCTAACGGTGCTTACAGTGATTTAAATGCGAACTCCGTGAGAAGTGAGCAAATCCGTTTGTTATTTTATCTTTCAGGCTGCCTGAAAAACTATTCGTTATATGGCGTAAAGCCAATACCATAACCCACTGGGTGTTCTTGCGGTGGCTGTTCGGGTTCGGTATCGTAAATATAAACACCATTACTTTGTTTCACTTTAAAACCGATATTTTCAGCCAATGAACACGCCATATCTGCCGCCATATCATAATCTTCTGCCCACACTTTTATTCTCATAAAAGCAAAACCTTTGGGGCAATTAAAATCTTCTATTTCTTTTTCAGCAAAGCCATCGATAATCACCGTAAAATGATGATACGGCGTTTGCAATTTGCCGTATCTTAATTTTAATTTCCAGTCTTTGGGAATATTATCCATTATTTTGCCCATATCTTTCAGTCAGCCTGAAACACTTTTGTTTAATCAAATATTCTTCGACCTTATTTATAATGCTAGAGTAGTCAACACTTTCCAGCATCAATCCATAGTCATCACATACTCGCAAATACTTTTTTCGCAATATCAATGGTTTCGTCAATCAATTCAGGCGTGTGCGCAGCGGAAACGAAACCTGCTTCATAGGCAGATGGTCCAAATGCAACGCCTTGATTGAGCATACCGTGAAAGAATGTTTTAAAGCCATCAATATTGGAAGCAGCCATATCGGCGTAGCTTTTTGGGTGTTCTTTGGCAAAATATAAACCAAACATTCCACCAACAGCATCAGCGTTAAATGTTACACCATTTTCTTGGGCTGCCTGAATCAAGCCTGTGGTTAATTGTTGACAACGTGCAGATAGGTTTTCATAGAATTGTGGACGTTGAATAATTTCCAATGTTTTTAAACCAGCAGCAACCGCGATGGGATTACCTGATAATGTGCCCGCCTGATAAACACCGCCTAATGGTGAAATACAATTCATAATTTCACGCTTACCACCAAATGCTGCTAATGGCATACCGCCACCAATCACTTTACCCATTGTGGTTAAATCGGGGGTAATACCGTGCAAGGATTGTGCGCCGCCTAATGCAACACGAAAACCTGTCATCACTTCATCGTAAATCAACACACTGCCGTGTTGTTCGGTGATGTGGCGCAAGGTGCGGACAAAATCGCTACTGGCGCGAACCAAATTCATATTACCAACAAAAGGTTCCACAATCACACCAGCGATTTGTTCACCAAACTCTGCAAAGGCTTGTTCCAAACCTGAAACATCGTTATACGCCAATACAATGGTATGTTGCGTTAAATCACTGGGTACACCAGCTGAACTGGGGTTGCCAAAAGTGAGCAAACCCGAGCCTGCTTTAACCAATAAGCTGTCTGAATGTCCGTGATAACAACCTTCAAATTTGATGATTTTATCTCGTCCTGTGTAGCCACGCGCCAAACGAATAGCGGTCATTGTGGCTTCTGTTCCCGAGCTGACTAAACGCAAACTTTCCACACTGGGCATCAGTTTTGCGATTTCTTCGGCAATGCGTACTTCGCCCTCTGTTGGTGCGCCAAATGACAAACCACCCAAAGCGGCTTCGCGAACGGCTTCCACCACTTCTGGGTGGGCGTGTCCAACAATCCCCGTTCCCCAAGAACCCACATAATCAATATAACGCTGTTCATTAGCGTCCCACACAAACGCACCTTCGGCACGCTGAATAAAACGTGGCACGCCGCCTACGCTACCAAACGCACGTACAGGAGAGTTTACGCCTGCGGGAATAATTTTTTTCGCACGTTCAAATAAAACTTCATTACGATTTGTCATTATTTATCCTTTGTTTTGCCAACTATTGAATACTAAAATGCTTTCAGGCTGCCTGAAAACGTTTATCCTTTACCAAAAAATCCCATTTTCACTTGAATCAGTTTTTCTAGTTCTCGTAACACGCGACGACGTGCCACAAAGAAAACCAAACGATCGCCTTCGTTTAAAATGGGATTATTTTCCAATAATACTGTTTTATCACGAACCACTACGGCAACACGACAGCCTTTTGGCCATTTGATTTCATCAATATGTCGCCCCACCAAAGAAGATGTTCGTTCATCACCGTGTACCACCACTTCAATGGCTTCGGCTGTACCGTGTCGCAAAGCGTGAACGGCAACCACATCACCACGGCGAATATGTGCCAACACATTACCAATTGTAATTTGATGTGGCGACACCACGATATCAATATGATTACCAATCAACAAGTCCATATAACGTGAACGATTGACCAAAGTAATCACGCGTTTCGCGCCCAAATTTTTTGCCAACAAGCTGGACATAATGTTGTTTTCATCGTCATTGGTAACGGCAACAAAAACGTCTATTTCATCAATGTATTCACGCTCCAATAAAGCTTCATCGGTTGCAGAACCTTTTAAAATCAAAGTGTTATTTAAGTTTTCCGACAACCATTCTGCGCGTTTTTCATTGTATTCAATGATTTTGATATGGAATTTATCTTCTAATTTTTTCGCCAAGCGATAACCAACATTGCCACCACCTGCCAGCATCATACGATGATTATTTTGTTTAAACTGAAACAATACATACATCACCGAAGACATATGCAATGAATCCACAATAAAACAAATTTCATCGCCTTCTTCAATAATGGTATTGTGTTCTGGAATAATTAAACGATTATTGCGGTAAATCGCACAAATTTGACAATAGCTGTTTTCAGGCAGCCACGTTTGCATATTGCCAATGCTTTCACCAACAATTTTATCGCCAGCCTTGCTTTGCGCCACCACCATACGCACGGTATCGTGTGCAAACGACAACACTTGCAAAGCGCGTACATAATTTAATAAACCGATTAAATGTTCGGTTACCAGCTGTTCTGGGTGAATAAAATCGGTTACGGAAAAAGCATTCAGGCTGCCTGAAAGTTTATCACCATCTTCAATTTCTTCTTCACTTAAACCGTATTCTAAATAATCCGAATGGCGAACACGAACAATGCGCTTTGGAATATTGAATAATTTTGAAGACAAATGACACGCCACCAAATTGATTTCATCACTACGCGTCAATGCCAACAACATCTCTGTATCGTCCGCTCCTGCATTTTCCAGCATCACAGGAGATGCGCCATTACCAATCATCGTACGCACATCTAAACGGCTACTGATGCTTTTTAATGCCTGTTCATCGGTATCAATAATGGTAATATTATTGCTTGGCGTTAAGGCTAATTCTTGCGCAATCGCCGCGCCCACTTGACCGCAACCTAAAATCAAAATTTTCACAATAGCTGCCTGAAAAAAAAGTTCAATTATACGCGTTTTTCTGTTCACTTGGACGATTGCCGTTTCAGGCAGCCTGAAATCACTTATCTATCGTGAACAATATAAATATCGTTAGAAACCTTTGCAAAACTTGTCATTATGAACTTTTCGCAGAAAAGTGAAAAATCTTATTCTTTGTTTTATAAAGATTTTTCCCTTTCACTTCGTTCAAGGTCAAAATGACGAATCGTACAAAGTAGGGTTTTGCAAAGGTTTCAGTTATCAAACAAAATGATGAATAACAAATTTTGTATCCAATAAAAAAGAGCAGATAACTGCCCTTTTTTATCTTTTTTATCATTGTGCATTATTAAGCATTAGGTAAACGCACTTCTTCGCCAAACATTGCTCGCGCGGTGTTTAACATTTGACAAGAAAAACCCCATTCATTGTCGTACCAAGCAAAAACTTTTACCAAGTTACCATTGGAAACTTTGGTTAAAGTGGAATCAAATAAGCTGGCAATAGGGTTGTGGTTAAAATCAGTGGAAACCAATGGCAAAGTATTAAAACCTAATACGCCTTTCAGGCAGCCTTCGGAAGCAGTTTTCAAGATTTCGTTTACTTCTTCCACAGTGGTTTCGCGTTCTGCTTCAAAACTTAAATCCACAATGGATACATTGATGGTTGGCACGCGAATAGCTCCGCCGTCTAATTTACCATTCAATTCAGGCAGCACCAAACCAACGGCTTTGGCAGCACCTGTTTTGGTGGGAATCATATTGTTCATTGCAGAACGTGCGCGGCGCAAGTCTTTATGACGCACATCGGTTACCACTTGGTCATTGGTCGCTGCGTGAATGGTGGTCATCAAACCTTTTTTGATGCCCAAGCCTTTATGCAGGGTTTGTGCAACAGGTGCTAAACAGTTGGTGGTGCAAGAACCATTAGAAACAACGGTCATTTCAGGTGTTAAAACGTGGTGGTTAACGCCATAAACCACTGTTGCGTCCACATCTTTGTCTGCGGGTGCGGAAATCAACACTTTTTTCGCGCCTGAATCTAAATGCACTTGTGATTTGGCTTTGCCACAAAACGCGCCTGTACACTCCATCACCAAATCAACGTCTAATTCACGCCAAGGCAATTCTGCTGGATTACGTGTTGAAAAATAAGGAATTTTGTCGCCATTGATAATAAGATGCGTGCCATCTTGTTCCACTTTGGCATTGAAATAACCGTGTACGGTATCAAATTGAGTTAAGTGAGTGTTTACCGCTAAATCACCACTGCCATTGATGGCAACAATTTTAAATTGGTCGGTAAAACCATATTCATAAATAGCACGGACAACTTGACGACCGATACGACCATAGCCATTGATGGCAAGCTTAATCATATTTTTTCCTTTGTAAGTAATAACATCAACAAAAAACAAACGGCGCGGATTATACCAAATTTCGCGCTGTCGTTATAGCTTTTCAGGCTGCCTGAAACAAACATAAAACACGCTCCTTTTTTCAATGCCTTTTGCGTTTGAATACTTAATCTCTCTATAACAACTGTAACAACAAAAGCCATACCATCAATCTACCCTATTGTCTTGATACTTTTTGCATCATTGTCCAGTTTCAGTTCTACACAATTTCAGCTAAAATGTTCAATTTTTCAGGCAGCCTGAAACGTTTTTATGCTTTCATTAAACAAGGATTTACTGTGCAATTTTCGTTATTTGGTCAGAAATTTACGCAAAAAAGTGGTATTTTGCAATTGATGGACGATTTGGGTAATGCGCTCAATAGTGATACGCCTGTTCAAATGTTGGGCGGCGGCAATCCTGCGCGAATTGATGCGGTGGACGAAGCTTATCAATATCGTTTACAACAATTGGCTGACAAACAAGATGTGTTGGCAATGGATTGCGTGGGCAATTATTCTACGCCACAAGGCGATGCGCATTTGATTTCGGCTTTGGTGGACTTTTTTAATAAAGAGTATCAATGGTCAATCAGTGCCAAAAATATCGCTTTGACCAATGGTTCGCAAAATGCTTTTTTCTATTTGTTTAATTTATTTGCTGGTGAATTTGCTGGTGGCAAAAATAAAAAAATTTTGTTACCCCTTGCGCCTGAATACATTGGTTATGCGGACGTGCATACCAAAGGGTCGCATTTTATTTCGGCGCGTGCACAAATTGAGCGTGTGCAATATCGTCAACAAGATGGTTTTTTTAAATACCGCGTAGACTTTGATGCGTTGGCAAAGCTGCCTGAATGGG
>JAFSQZ010000116.1 GCA_017446355.1 Neisseriaceae bacterium | reverse complement strand
TTTTCAATCACACAGGCTGCCTGAAAGGTTTTCAAGTTTTCAGGCAGCTAAAACACCGACTTACAAAATACCGAGTGATACGAAAAAATGATAAATCGAATTGAACAAACATTTACTGACTTGGGCAAACAAAAAGCCTTAATTACGTACATCACCGCAGGCGACCCCAATCTTGCCGACACGCTCAATATTATGCACAGTTTGGTGGACAGAGGCGCGGACATTATTGAATTAGGCGTTCCTTTTTCCGACCCAATGGCAGATGGTCCAACCATTCAACGTGCAACCGAACGAGCATTAGCCAATAATGTGTCGCTTAAAGACGTTTTGCAACTGGTGAGCCAGTTTCGCCAAAGCAACCAACACACGCCAATTGTTTTGATGGGCTACCTGAATCCCATTCACAAAATGGGTTACGCTGCTTTTGCCAAAGCGGCACAACAAGCAGGTGTAGACGGTGTTTTAACCGTAGACAATCCTATTGAAACCGCAACTGAATTAGAAAACGCGCTGCGACAAGTAGGCATTTGCAGCATTTTTCTGATTGCGCCCACCACCAGTGAAGAACGTATGCAAGCCATTGCGCAACACGCCAGCGGCTTTGTTTACTATGTTTCACTTAAAGGCGTTACAGGTTCTGCGCAGCTGGATACACAAGCAGTTGCCGACAAAATAACGGTTTTACGCCAACACATTAAACTGCCTATTGGTGTTGGTTTTGGCATCAGCGATGCCGAAAGTGCGGAAAAAATTGCCAAAGTTGCTGATGCCGTGATTGTAGGCAGTCGCATTGTAAAAGAAATTGAACAACAACCACAAAATGCTGCAAACGCCGTTGGACAATTGGTACAAACCTTGAAAATTGCGGTATTAAAAGCCAGTGCTTAACGTTGCGTTATCCTTCATTTTCAGGCTGCCTGAAAAACATTACCATAACGCGTTTATTGAGTTATTGATTTTATGAAGATTTGGTTAGGAAACAAGCTGCCTGAACGCACACAAGGCAGCGCAGTAACAATCGGCAATTTTGACGGTGTTCATTTGGGACATCGTCATATTTTGCAACGCTTAAAAACAGAAGCCAAAGCACGACAATTATTCAGCGTGGCCATGATTTTTGAGCCACAACCACGCGAATTTTTTGCCACCAAATCCGCACAGCTATCCCCTTTTCGTTTAAGTCCCTTGCGCGATAAATTGCGTTTATTCAAACAAACACAATGCGTAGATGCCGTGTGGGTGCAACGTTTCAATCACGCTTTTGCTGACTTATCGCCCACGCAATTTATTCAAGATATTTTGTTGACACAATTAAACACCCAATTTTTATTGGTTGGTGATGATTTTCGTTTTGGCAAACATCGCAACGGCGACTTTGCCTTATTACAACAACAAAACGAATTTGTTACCGAAAACACGCCCAGCATTTTGGTGGCAGGCGCACGTGCAAGCAGCACAGCTGTACGCGAAAGTCTTGCAGCAGGTCGTTTAGATTTAGCCACCCAAATGCTTGGACACCACTACACCCTATCAGGACACGTTAAACACGGCGCAAAACTTGGACGCACATTCGGTTGTCCCACCGCCAATGTTCATTTACCACACTATCGTTACGCGCTTTCAGGCGTATTTGCGGTAGAAGTTTCAGGCAGCTTTGGGCGAAAACGTGGCGTTGCCAGTTTAGGACTAAATCCAACCGTTAGCCAAACCTTGCAAACCAAATTAGAAGTACATCTTTTTGATTTTTCAGGCAGCCTGTATGGACAACGCATAGAAGTGGCGTTTTTACATAAATTACGCGATGAACAAAAATTTGCCAATTTAGATGAATTAAAACAAGCCATTATGCACGACATCAATGTCGCTCGTATGTGGCACACAAATGAAGCATAAGCATTTGCTGCAAAACGCGTTATTCTGAATATTGAATGGATATGAGTAAACAAATTTTAGTAATCAGTCCTTCTTGGATTGGCGATTGTGTGATGACGCAGCCGATGTTGCGCCGTTTACACGAATTATCTGATTGTGAAATTGATGTTTTTGCACCACAATTTTCACAAGCCGTGTTTCGCCGTATGCCTGAAATTCGCAATATTTTAGACAATCCTTTTGCACACGGTGCCTTGCAATTAAAACAACGTTATCAAGTTGGCAAAGATTTAGGCAAGCGTGGTTACCATCAAGTGATTGTGTTGCCCAATTCCCTAAAATCAGGCTTTATCGCTTGGGCAACAGGCATTAAAACACGAACAGGATATGTGGGTGAAAGTCGTTATTTTTTGCTCAACGATATTCGCCGTTTAGACAAACAAAAACTGCCTTTAATGGTGGACAGATACACCGCATTGGCGCACCCATCACAAGACGCGTTTACAGGAAATTCATCACAACCCAAGTTAATGGTTGACACAAACAACCAGCAACACATTTTAAACAAACTGGGTTTAAACACCGACAAACCCATTTTGGCGTTTTGTCCTGGTGCTGTATACGGTCCAGCCAAAAGATGGTCGCCCCAATATTTCGCCCAAACGGCACAACATTTTTTACAAAAAGGCTGGCAAGTTTGGTTATTTGGTTCACAAAAAGATGCAGCCATTGCCGAAGAAATTCAACACTATTCAGGCAGCCAATGTGTTAACTTATGCGGCAAAACCGCTTTAAACGAATCCATAGATTTATTGGCATTGGCAACATTTGTGGTGTGTAACGACAGCGGCTTAATGCACCTATCCGCAGCATTGGATCGCCATTTAGTGGCACTTTATGGTTCAACTTCTGCCGAGCATACGCCACCATTGTCGCCCAAAGCACATATATTAAGTTTAAATCTTGATTGCGCCCCTTGTTTTGAACGACAATGCCCCAAAGGACACACCAATTGTTTACAACAACTGCTGCCTGAAAAAGTGATTACCTTAATTGAAACGCAACTAAAACACATTCAGGCAGCCTGAAAGACGGTATATGATTTATCCTTGGCACGAAAACACTTGGCAACAACTCATCACACATTGGCAAAATCAACCTAATGCGTGGTTATTGTTGGGCAAAGACAACACAGGCAAAGTGGCTTTTGCACGGCATTTTGCCCAAGCTTTATTGTGTGAACAACCCAATGAACAACATCAAGCTTGTGAACAATGCCCATCTTGCCATTTTTTCAGTCAACACAATCACCCCGATTTTTACGAATTAACCCCACGCCAAGAAGAAGACGACACCACTTCGGCACGTAAACTCTTACAAATTAAAATTGATGAAGTACGTGATGTATTAACGCAACTGACGCAAAGTTCTTTACGTGGCGGAAGACGAATTGTATTGATTCACCCAGCAGAAAGTATGAATGTTCAGGCAGCCAACGCCTTATTGAAAATGTTGGAAGAACCCCCAGAAGCTGTGATTTTTCTATTGGTCAGCAACAATCGCGACCGTGTACTGCCTACCATTAAAAGTCGCTGTCGCCCACTGATTTTGCCTGCACCCACCGTGCAACAAGCACAAGATTATTTACATCAACAACACGGCGAAGACATTCCAGCTCACTTACTGGCTTTTCACAGCAACGCGCCACTATTTGACGTGCAGCCTGAACAAGACCAATTACGTGAAGATTTGTTGGCATTATTAGCCAAACCGCGCTTACTTTCATTTTTGGATTATGCCAATGCCTTTGATAAACAAAAATTACCTTTGGCAAAAATACTGGATTGGTTACACAAATGGCTAATTGATTTAGCACTCACACAACAACAAATGTCGCCATTGTATTATCCACACCACAGCCAAGCACTTGCTCAATTGGCGAAAAAATTCAATGGATATGTGCTTTTTTCACTTATTGAACGCATTTTAACGCTGAAACCTTATGGTTATCACAGCTTAAATGTTAAAATGCAAATCGAAAGTCTATTGATTGATTATTTAAACTTATTTACCAAAAAAGCCTAACTGGCTGACGAAGCAAAAAGGATTTTTTTATGAGTACACCTAGCCCCAACACACCAGCTCAATCAGGTAAACAAGCTCTTCCTGGTCGTATGTTGAGTTTACGTTTGGAAAGTAAACCCATTATTTATTCCAGCTATATGTCGTTTACAGAACACGGCGGTATTTTTGTGCCTACTGATGACAAATTTGAAATGGGCGAAGAAGTCTTATTGATTTTGGAACTGGTTGGTTTAGGAAAAACCGAAAAATTATTCGTTAAAACCAATGTTTGCTGGGTTAACCAAAACCCCAGTGCATCAGGTCGTCCCAAAGGCATTGGTTTAGCTTTCCAATCTGATGACACAAGCACCAAAGCCAAAGACATTATTGAATCAATTTTAACAGGGCTTTTGCACATTGACCGTCCCACTTACACAATGTAAATGTTCAACTTCACACGCTGCCTGAAACTTTTCAGGCAGCGCACTTTCGTTATGATGCAACTGATTGATTCACACTGTCATTTAAACTTTGAAGAACTCGCTAATCGCCTGCCTGAAGTATTACAAAATATGGCAAACAACCATATCAAGCAAGCACTTGCCATTAGCGTTAGCCAAGAAAGTTTTTTTCAAGTACGCGCCCTTGCCGAAACATACGCGCATATTTATGCCAGCGTTGGCATTCACCCTGATAGCGAAACCGCCGCCGAATTCAGTTTAGAAGAACTGATTGAACACGCACAACACCCCAAAGTGGTGGGTATTGGCGAAACAGGACTGGATTATCATTGGTGTAGCGGTGATTTAAGGTGGCAACATCAACGTTTTATCACTCATATTCAGGCAGCCAAACACACCAATTTGCCACTTATTGTACACACACGCAAAGCCGCACAAGACACCTTACGTTTACTCAAAGAACACGCCGCTGAAAAAATTGTTATTCACTGTTTCAGCGAAGACGTAGCCTTTGCCAAAGCCGCTTTAAATTTAGGGTGTTATCTCTCTTTTTCAGGGATTGTTACCTTTAAAAACGCCAAAGATGTTCAGGCAGCCGCGCAATATTGTCCAAGCGACCGTTTATTGGTGGAAACCGATGCCCCTTATCTCGCGCCAGTTCCCTATCGTGGCAAAACCAATGAACCTGCGTATGTTTATCACACTGCCGAATTTCTCGCGCAATTGCGTGGTGAACATTTAGAACAACTCGCCGAACAAACCTGTGAAAATTTTTATCGTTTGTTTGATAAAGTCCCTAAAATCAACGCATAACTTTCATTATTTCTTTTCAGGCAGCCTATGAAACCCTTTATTCACGTTGTTGCAGGCATTGTTTACAACCAACGCGGCGAAATATTGTTGTCCAGTCGTCCAGAAGGCAAGCCCTATGCAGGATATTGGGAATTTGCAGGCGGAAAAGTAGAACCCAATGAAAGTGAATTGGACGCGCTTAAACGCGAATTTCAAGAAGAATTAAATATCTGTATCTTACGCACAACCCCTTATTTAGCCAAACTTTATGCCTACGAACACGCCACCGTGCAACTGCGTTTTTATCGCGTCTTGGCAAACGATTGGCAAGGTGAGATTAAAGCGTTGGAAAATCAATCATTTATTTGGCAAAATCCGCAACAACCCGATGTTTCCCCAATGTTGCCCGCCAACGCACATTTACTAGAAGTTTTACGCGTCCCCCATTATTTTTCAGGCAGCCTGAACACTGGTTTATACGATGCTGCAAACACTTATCCTATTTATCCCTATCCAGCCGATGAAACCAAGCACAATATCGCCATTGATTTTTATCAACTGCAAAAACTTAATCGTTTGCCCCAAAATGCACACGTTTGGGTGATTGTAGACAACGCACAAGCCTTTCAGGCAGCGCAAGACGCATTTGGCATTATTTGGCGTGTGCAACATATTTCTTCTGCCCAGCAAGTATTACAGGTTTTGCAAGACGGCGCATCATTGCCCATTATGATTGTTGCCACAGCGAATTTACTTGCTCAATTCACCCAAAAATGGCAAAACAACGGCGCACACGCCATTATTGAAGAAACCGTGTTTCAGGCTGCCTGAAAAGCATTCGTCATTGCGAGTGTTAACAAAGTTAACGCGTGGCAATTTCCTAAATATTTCCGTCATTGTAAACCGCAAAACGGCGTGGCAACTTCCTAAATATTTCCGTCATTGCGAGCCGTGAAACGGCGTAGCAATCTCCTAAACACAAAAAGCAAAACGCAATCGTTCAGGCTGCCTGAATTCAATACTCGTCATTGCGAGCGTAGCCGTAAGGCGTAGTTTCATTTGGCGATAACTTATACCTGCAATTTTGGCTTCTTCGGCAAAGGCAAAATGACTGGACAACAACACAGTGGCAGAAAGCAAAACCGCAGGCAAGGTTTGCATTAAACGGCGAAATGGGTGAGCGTTTTTC
>JAFSQZ010000115.1 GCA_017446355.1 Neisseriaceae bacterium | reverse complement strand
ATTCTTTGTTTTATAAAGATTTTCCCCTTCACTTCGTTCAGGGTCAAAATAACGAATAATAAAAAGTAGGGTTTTGCAAGGGTTTCAGATTGATGCTTTAAGCAAAAATCGGCGTTATTGCAAAAGTTTTAATCCAAAACCACTAATTCAAACACACGTCCGACTTTTTTCCAATCGGTGATTTCGTGTTGCAATGCAGCGGCAGTAAGAGAATTTTTATTCAACCAAGATTGTGGCATTTGTAAAGTAACTTTTGAATCATTACGTTTCAAGAGTGCGTGTTTAGGCAGAGTTACTTTAACTCGTCCGCGACAGAACAATACAGCAAAACGCAGTGCGAAAATCGTATTCCATTGCATTTCAGGCAGCGAACCCATTTCATTAAGTTTCTTTAAATCCCCACGTTGTGCCAGCGTGATGCGTGAAAGAATGCTCTGTTCTGCACGCGAAAATCCAGGCATATCTGCTTGCGCGAGAATATACGCAGTATGTTTATGATACGCGGTATGCGCGATGTCCAGCCCAACTTCGTGCAACATACACGCCCAACGTAAATAATCTTGCCAATAATTCAATTCTTGTTCACTGGCATTTTGGGCAAGACTGCGTAAAAAATTATCGGCAATATAATGAACGCGTTGCGCTTGATTTTTGCTCACGTGATAACGATTTTGAAATTCCACAACGGTTTGTTCACGCATATCGTTTTCGTAATCACGACCGATTAAATCATAGAAAACGCCATCGCGCAAAGCTGCCTCATTAAACGCCATTTGCTCAACGTCCAATTCTTCAAACACCGCCATCAATACCGCCAATCCCCCTGCAAAAACTTCAATACGTTCAGGATTTAGTTCGGTTAGTTTGGCTTTTTTGACGCTGCCTGCATCAATAATTTTATCGGTAAGTATGCGCATTGCTTTTAAAGTAATGTATTCCCCCAAACCTTCTGCCTTAATCACAGTAGCAATAGATTTAGCCGTACCCGAAGTACCCAAAGCAATGTCCCAACCGCGTTTTTTATAACGTTTACTGATGCGCTGAATATCACTTCTTGCCGCATCAATAGCTGCCTGAAAATCTTTTTTAGTAATGTGTTTGGTTTGAAAAAAACGTTTGGAATAGGTTACGCAACCTAATGGCAAACTTTCCGTATGACTGGGTTGCAGTTTCTGTCCTAAAATAAACTCGGTAGACCCTCCGCCAATATCCACCACCAACATTTTCTTACCACGTGCATTAAACGTATGTACCACGCCTGTATAAATCAACCGCGCCTCTTCACGTCCTGCAATAATCTCAATCGGAAACCCCAAAGCCTGCTCTGCTTGTTTATGAAAAGGCTTAATATTTTTAGCAACACGAAACGTATTGGTTGCTACCGCGCGAACATATTTTGGTGAAAAACCGCGCAAGCGTTCGCCAAACTGCGCCAAACACGCCAAAGCACGTTGTTGCGAAGCTTCATCTAGATTTTTGTTCTCATCTAAACCGCCTGCAAGGCGAACCATTTGTTTAATATTCTCAATGATTTGAAGTTGTCCATTAGTGTTTACGCAGATTTGTAAACGAAAACTATTAGAACCTAAATCCACAGAAGCAATCATCGTTGAAGCATTATTCATAATGAGTAAACGCACAAGAAAAATAAAGCACGATATTAAGCGAAATTAAAAAATTTGTCATATAAAAAACCACTGCAAAATCCCACTATGTCTTCACAAATCTTACCAATACAAGGCACAGTAAGCGTGCTGATGACAAAGAGTGAGATTTTGATAAACTTTTTTCAGGCAGCCTGAATATGAGCGTGTTATAATGTGCAGTTTTTCTTATTAACTCAATGCGTTATTGCAACGCTATTTAAAAAGTACAATATTATGAAACAAATTCGCAATATCGCCATTATCGCACACGTCGATCACGGCAAAACCACGTTAGTGGATCAGTTATTACGTCAATCTGGAACATTTCGCGATAATCAACAAGTTGATGAACGCGTGATGGACAGTAATGCCATTGAAAAAGAACGTGGCATTACCATTTTGGCCAAAAATACCGCCATTGAATATCAAGGTTATCACATCAATATTGTGGACACACCAGGACACGCGGATTTTGGTGGGGAAGTGGAACGCGTTTTAGGTATGGTAGATTGCGTGTTGCTCTTGGTTGATGCGCAAGAAGGTCCAATGCCACAAACGCGTTTTGTTACCAAAAAAGCATTGGCATTGGGCTTGCGTCCGATTGTGGTGATTAACAAAATTGATAAACCATCTGCACGCGCTTCTTGGGTGATTGACCAAACGTTTGAATTATTTGATGCTTTGGGTGCAACCGATGAACAGTTGGATTTTCCGATTGTTTACGCCTCTGGTTTAAGTGGTTTTGCGCGTTTGGAAGAAGATGGTAGCGAAACCGATATGCGTGTGTTGTTTGAAACGATTTTGAAACATACGCCTGCACCTAGTGGTGATGCTGACGCGCCTTTGCAATTGCAAATTTCTCAATTGGATTACGATAATTACACAGGTCGTTTAGGGATTGGTCGCGTGTTAAATGGACGCATTAAACCAGGTCAAACGGTGGCAGTGATGAACCACGAACAACAAGTGGCGCAAGGTCGCATTAACCAATTATTGGGTTTTAAAGGCTTGGAACGTGTGGCATTACAAGAAGCCGAAGCGGGCGATATTGTGATTGTGTCGGGCATTGAAGAAGTGGGTATCGGCGTTACTTTGGCAGATAAAGATAATCCGATGGGTATGCCGATGTTAAGCGTAGATGAGCCAACGTTAACAATGGATTTTATGGTCAACACTTCACCTTTGGCAGGCACCGAAGGTAAATTTGTTACTTCACGCCAAATTCGCGATCGTTTAACACGCGAATTGCTGACCAATGTGGCTTTACGTGTAGAAGATACTGATGATGCCGATGTTTTCCGCGTGTCAGGTCGTGGCGAATTGCATTTAACCATTTTATTGGAAAATATGCGCCGTGAAGGTTATGAATTGGCGGTGGGCAAACCACGCGTGGTATACCGTGAAATTGATGGACAAAAATGTGAACCCTATGAGAATTTAACGGTTGATGTTCCTGATGATAATCAAGGCGCGGTAATGGAAGAATTGGGTCGCCGTCGTGGAGAGTTAACCAATATGGAAAGCGATGGAAATGGTCGCACACGCTTGGAATACCATATTCCTGCACGTGGTTTAATTGGTTTTCAAGGTGAATTTATGACATTGACTCGTGGTGAGGGTTTGATGAGCCACGTGTTTGATGATTATGGTCCTGTTAAACCTGATTTACCAGGTCGCCGAAATGGTGTATTGGTTTCACAAGAACAAGGTGAAGCCGTGGCGTATGCGTTGTGGAATTTAGAAGATCGCGGTCGTATGTTTGTGTCGCCAAACGATAAAATCTACGAAGGTATGATTATTGGTATTCACAGTCGCGATAATGATTTGGTGGTTAATCCGCTTAAAGGCAAAAAACTCACCAATATTCGCGCCAGTGGCACAGATGAAGCGGTGCGCTTAACCACGCCCATTAAATTAACACTGGAAAGCGCGGTGGAATTTATTGATGATGATGAATTGGTGGAAATTACGCCAAAATCTATTCGTTTGCGTAAACGTTATTTAAGCGAATTAGAACGCCGCCGTCATTTTGTGAAGAAAAACAAAGAGTAAGTTACATCATCAATGCTTGGCAAAGCGTCTTGTTGTTACGCAAAAAAGACGCTTTGCTTTTCATTTGAAAGCGACAATCTTGTTTTCGTTTCGCCTATTGGCTTGCTGAAATTTTGTCAAACACACTTTTTTATTTGTTATTTTTTTATCAAATAAAGATAGATTTTTCTCATCAATTTGTTTGGGGCAGAATAACGCGTTTTGCAAAGGTTTCAGGCTGCCTGAAAGAAAAACAGCGGAAGGTCTTTCCGCTGTTTTCATTATGGATTGTTGATAAGCATTGTTTATTTAAATAAAAAACGCCCAATAGCAATCAGCACACAAGCACCGAATACGGCCACCAAAATATGGGCAATCAATCCACTACCGCCGATGCCCAGTAAACCCAATAAAAATGAGCCGACAACGCCACCAATAATACCCAAAATAATGTTGCGAATTAAGCCACCTTGTCCACCCATAATAAAGCCAGCCAACCAGCCAGCAACGGCACCAATAGCAAGGGCAATAACAATGTTCATAATGTTCATAATACACTCCTTATGTTACTGAAAATACTCATTTAAATGGATTGTTTCATCAGATAATGTTTAACGTTCGCAATAGAAATGAGCCAAATGATGTTAGCGTAAAAATTAAGTGGATACTATTACATTAAATGTAAAAATGTCTGCTGATTTCAGGCAGCTATTGAATGGTTTGGTTTTTACTATTTTGATGTTTTACCAAGTGTTCAGGCTGCCTGAAATAAATAATTGAATGGAAAAAATATGACACAAGATGCTTTTGCTTTTTTGGAAGATTTGGACAACGAAAATTGTTTGTCATTTATTGAACACGCGCAAGCAAAAACGCAACGTGATTGGTTACAGTCCGAGCGGTTTAAAGTCTTGAAACAAGATATTCTCACGCTGTTGCAAGACGATAGACAAATTGAATTTTGCCAAGAACATCGTGCCAAAATGTATCATTTTCATCAATCTGCTGAATTTCCCAAAGGCGTTTACCGAGTAGCCAGTGCAGCCAGTTATCGTTCGGGGCTGCCTGAATGGAAAACCTTATTTTCGGTGGCGGATTTTGATGAAATTTTAGGTGATGATGTGTATTTAGAAGGCGTGTCGCATTATGTTGAGCAGCCTGAAAAAGTGTTGTTGACATTAAGTTCAGCAGGCGCGGACAGTGCGTATACTTTGGAATTTGATTTGGCAAACAAACAAGTGGTGGACGATGGTTTTCATTTTCCGCTGGGCAAAAATCATATTGCTTGGCGCGATGAAAACAGCGTGTGGTTTTGCCCTGCTTGGGATTCGCGACAATTAACCACTTCGGGTTATCCGCGTCAAGTTTGGTTGTGGCAACGTGGACAATCCTTATCAGAAGCAACGCCTGTTTATCAAATGGACGAAACAGGTGTAATGGTGAATGCTTGGCGGTATTTGGACGCGCAAGGTGCGCCGATTGATTTGATTGAAGCGTCAACAACGTTTTTCCAAAGAGATTATTTTTATGTCAATACACAATTAGAAGCTGTGCCATTGGGTTTGCCACGTGATGCGGAAATGGTAGGTTATTTGGCTGGGCAATTGTTGGTGCAACTGAAAACGGATTGGCAACGCAGTAAAAATCGTTTTCAGGCAGGCAGTTTATTGGCGGTGAAACTGCATAAAGGCGAATTGGGTGAGGCCGTTTGTTTATTTTGTCCAAACGAAACGCAATCTATTGCAATGGTGGAAACCACTAGAAAATTTGTCATCATTAACTTATTGGACAATGTTTCAGGCAGCCTGAAAGCGTTTAAATGGGATAAAGGCGCGTGGCAAGAAGTGGTGTTGCCACGTTTTCCAAAAGGGGCAATAGAAATTGCTGACCAACCTTGGGGCGGTGATACGGTGTATTTGGCGTGCAGTGATTTTGTTACGCCTTTGACTTTATTTGCTTTGGATTTAAATGTGATGGAATTAACGGTGTTGCGCCGTCAACCGAAGCAATTTGATGAACAAAATATTGAAATATCACAACATTTTACTTTGTCTACTGACGGTGTGCGTATTCCTTATTATCACGTGGGTAAACAAAAAAACGCGCAAACGCCCACTTTGGTTTATGTTTACGGTGGTTTTGATGTTCCTGAATTACCGTATTATATGGGCGCGATTGGTAAACATTGGTTGGAAAAAGGCAACAGTTTTGTGTTGGCAAATGTACGCGGTGGTGGCGAGTTTACAGGCTGGCATCAGGCAGCAATGCGTGAACATAAACACAAAACCATTGATGATTTATTAAGTGTTATCAATGACTTGCATCAAAATGGCTACACTTCGCCACAACACACTGCTGTTCAAGGCGGTAGTAATGGTGGTTTAGTGGTGGCATCTGCTTTTATCAGGCAGCCTGAAAGCATTGGAGCAATGGTGTGCGAAGTGCCGCTTACCGATATGTTGAACTATACCAAATGGTATGCAGGCGCAAGTTGGATAGACGAATATGGCGACCCTGAAAATCCACAAGATTATGATTATTTGGAAAAATTATCACCTTATCATCAACTGAATACCCAAAAAACGTACCCAGCCGCGTGGATAACAACCAGTTTAAGCGATGACCGTGTTCACCCCGCACACGCTTTGAAATTTTACGGTAAATTGGCAGCGCATCAACCACAAACCACGTGGCTTTACGTGCCTAAAACTGGTGGACACACAGGCAACAGTACTCAAGAAGATACCGCCGAAGAATTGGCAGCCTTGCTGTGTTTTTTAGAAACGGTGTTGATGTGAGTGTAAAGAAACTTCTGCAAAAAAACACTTCTGTCATTGCGAGTCGTCTGAAAGACGGCGTGGCAATCTGCTTACTACAAAGAGTGGTAGTTAAAATTTCTCTTTTCAATCAAGTAGATTACCACGCCTAAACTTCGCAATGACAGTAACATTATTCAGGCTGCCTGAAACTATGAAGTAAGCTTTATGTGAAGTTTCACGCATCAGGCAGCCTTGACATCCAAATGCCTACGCATAAACAAATAATGGCGGTAACCGCGCCAATGTACCAACGTTCGGGGAAACGCCAAAATAACCATAGTGTTGACAAACTCATCATACTCCAAGATAAATATTTTGCTTTGCGTGGAATGGCGCGTTTGTCGTCCCAGTTTTGCACGATTTTGCCAAAACGTGGGTGTTGACGTAGCCAAAGATGAAAACGTGGCGAAGCTTTTGCCCAACAGGCAGCGGTCAATAAAATAAAAGGCGTGGTAGGCAATACAGGCAGCATCATACCAACAATGCCTAACACCAACGAAATTGCGCCGAGTAACCATAATAAGCCGTTGAGCAAAACTTTGCGCGATGTGCCTTTGGGGATAAACCACATCACAATCAGCGGAACAATTAACAATAACGCGCTTAACACGCCAAATAAGTATTGTTCAATCGTGGCGTATAGGTTTTCAGGCAGCCAATGCAACACGGCGATTACGGCTATCATTATGAACACCAGTAACAGCAACAAAGCGCGTTCCATCATTTCTTTGATGCGGCTTTTGGGAAGACTAATGACTTTAATGAGCGGTAACACCAGTAAAACAGCACTCATCAGCCAAAATAAAATTTCTTGTGTACTCATTGTGAACACGACTTATGCACTAATGAATTAAAAATGCCGAGTTTTTGCCAACCGTCTTCGCCCATTTCTTCCAACAAACGAATATTGCGTTCAAAAATCACGCTGGCATCAGGAAACGCTTCGGCGGCGCGTACAATATCGTCTTCGCGGATTAAATGTAATGTGGGATAAGGACTACGATTAGTATAATTGGAAACATCGTTAATGTTTGTCCCTTCAAATTGAAAAGCAGGGTGAAACGGTGCGATTTGCAAAATGCCTTCGGCTTGATTGTCCAAAATAGCTTGGTCGGCTAATTCGGTAACATCGTTAAACAATAAAAAATCATCAAATAAATGGGGGTGTACCAATAAAGTGGTTGCCAATTCATCAGGAGAAGTGGCTAACAAATGTTGCAACTCACGGTCTAAATCTTCTAGAAAACCGTCTAAATGTTTCGCGTGGCTAACGGCAATCCGCACTTGTCCTTTGTTGTATGGTGCTTTGGCAAACGGGCATAAATTCAGTCCGATAACGGCTTTTTCCAGCCAATGTTTGGTGTGTGCAATCACCACTTCATCTGCAACATTATTCATTTTTTCTTTTCCTACTTCTCAATATCTTTGAGTGTAACCGATTTTCAGGCTGCCTGAAACCTTTATTTGCACAACACAAATCAATGAAACACGGCTAAAATAGGCATTTTATTGGGTTTACTTGGGTAAACAGTATGCAATCAAACATTACTTTGCTGACGCTTTTTATACTTGGTTTTTTTGGTGGCACGCATTGTGTGGGTATGTGTGGGGGATTAAGTAGCGCATTTGCCTTGCAATTACCGAACCATATTAAACGCATTTATTTTATTTTATTGATGAATATAGGTCGTCTGTTCAGTTATGTGTTGATTGGCGCACTGATGGGTGCCTTATCACAAATGGGCAGTTTCCTACATCAAGCCTATCCTATTCAATTGATTTTATTGATATTTGCAAATTTATTGCTGTTTTTTATGGGTTTATATTTAGCAGGTTTATCGCATATTGTCAGCAAAATTGATGTGATTGGTCGTCCCATTTGGCAACGTTTAAACCCTTTTTTAAACCGTTTACTGCCGATTCAAAGTTTTCGTTCGTGTTTATTGGTGGGTGCGTTGTGGGGCTGGCTACCTTGTGGTTTGGTGTATAACGCCGCCATTTATGCACTGGGCAGTGGTTCTGCTTTGCAAGGTGCTTTGTATTTACTGGCGTTTGGTTTAGGAACGCTTCCCAATTTGCTGGCAATGGGCGTATTTGCCACACAATTAAAATCATTATTGCAAGACCCAAAAATTCGTTTACTGGCAGGCTTAATGGTTTGCGCGTGGGCAATTTATTCTTTATGGAACACAGTTGTCTTATTTCAGGCAGCTCATTTTTAACGATGTTTCGCACGCTTTATCTTTCTGCTTTTTGCTTGGGCGCGATTTTGGCGTTTTATTTGTCTTGGCAAATAGACATACGCGTGTTGCTTTTATTGATTTTATTACTTTCAGGCTGCCTGAAACTTTGTCGTCCTATTTTTGCGCACCAACGCACTTTTCTTTACTTTATTCTTTTCACATTCATCGGTTTAACATACAGCACATACCGCACGCAAAACGCACTTAATCAACAATGGTCGGTAGAAATGTATCCCAAAAGCGTTCCGCTTACCATTACCGTTATTGGGCTGCCTGAATACAATGAAGAAGGGCAAACACGATTTTTAGCGCAAGCACGCAATGAAAAAGGGCAAATATTTCGGCTAATGTTAAGCGATTTTGCGGCGCGACAATGGCAAATCGGCAGCACTTGGCAAATCACCGCACGAGTACGCACACCTGTTGGCACACGCAACAAGGTTGGTTTTGACAAAGAAGCGTGGGCGTTGGCACAAAATATTGATGGTTTTGCGTCCATTGGTACACAACGAACACGGCTGCCTGAAACCACTTTTCACCCTTATGCGTGGTTAAACAAATGGCGAGAAAAAGCCAGTTTACGTTGGCAACAAAACCTTGCCCATTCGCCACAAGGACAAGCCTTAATGCGCGCCTTAATTATCGGCGACCAAGCAGGTTTAGACCACGCCGCTTGGCAAGCTTTTCGTCCTTTGGGCATTAACCATTTAATCAGCATTTCTGGTTTACACATCAGTATGTTTGCCTTATTGATGGGCGCAATTGCCAACAAATTGATGCACTATTTACCGCGCACGCCCGCACGTCCACGCGCGTATTCATCACTTTTTGGCTGGTTTGCCGCAGCGTTATATACCCTTTTTACAGGCGCAGAAATTCCTGCACTGCGCAGTTTATTGATGTTAAGCGTCTTCGCGTGGGTATGGTGGCGACGTGGTTACATCGGCTCGTGGCGAACGTGGTGGCTGGCAATGACATTGGTATTATTGTGGCAACCAATGGGTGTATTGTCCGTAGGTTTTTGGTTATCATTTGGTTTACTTGGCGCAATGATGTGGGTTTTATCGCATCGGCTGCCTGCATTTTCTTCGTGGTCAAACACGCTTATGCTCGCCATCAAAGGACAATGGGCAGCCACTTTATGCGGAGGTGTTGCCACGATTTTCCTTTTTGGTTCTTTACCTGTATTCAGTCCACTGGTTAACGCCGTTGCGATTCCGTGGTTTTCTTGGTTACTCGTCCCTTTTGGCGTATTGGTTTCACTATTGCCTTTTGATTTACCGATGACACTGGTTGCCCAACTTGCTGAATTTACTATGAATATTTTGCTCAAACTCGGCAACTGGCTGCCTGAATGGCATTTCGCACACGCCAACGCCCCCTTATTTTGGCTCGCTATTATAGGCAGTCTGATTTTGCTTTTGCCAGCAAACACCCACTTCAAACCTTTGGCAAGCATCGCATTATGTGCCTTTTTGGTTTATCAACCGCCAAAGCTTTCAGGCAGCCTGAATATTACTGTATTTGATGTTGGACAAGGATTAAGCGTTTTATTGCAAACCGCGCAACACAATATATTATTTGACAGCGGACGCGCCGATGCGGCGGTTAACTTACTACCCAATTTACGCGCAATGGGCATACGCAAACTGGACACACTTATTTTGTCGCACCACGACAATGACCACGATGGCGGTTTTCCCACTTTGCAAAAACATCTTCCCATCAAACAATTATTTGCAGGGCAGCCTGAATATTATTCAGGCAGCCAAAATTGTCATCAAACACGCTCTTGGCAAATAGACAACGTCCACTTTGAATTTCTCAACATTCAACACAACCCTCTTCAAGAAGACAACGAACAAAGTTGCGTATTACGCGTAATCACCCACCAAACCGCGCTACTCATCACAGGTGATTTAGGGAAAAAAGGCGAAGCTGCCTTAATCAATGAATATGGCGAAAGCATCGCCAGTCAGATTTTAATATTGGGTCATCACGGCAGCAAACACAGCAACAGCAGCTATTTCATCAACGCCATCTCGCCACAATACGCCATTGCCAGCAGTGGTTTTGCCAACAGTTTCAAACACCCGCACCCCGATGTACAAAACATTTTATCCGCACATAATGTGCAACTATTACGCACCGACACACAAGGAAAAATCGCCTTAAACATCACAGACAACCGTATTCACTTTTTGCCTTTACTCAATAAATACTGGTGGCAAAAGAAACCATTTGCACCCAAGAAAACGCCTGTAAAACCTACTGTTTAAAAGAGACTCCTGCAAAACTCGTCATTCTGAATTTCACGAAGTGAAATGAAGAATCCAACTTATTGTTTGAAACCTTTGCAAAACCCAAAAACAAAACCGCAACATTCTTCGTTGCGGTTTTTTTCAATTTTTTCAGTATAAAAAAATGTTAAAAATAGACGTTTGCGCCCATCAAAATGCCATTTTCATGGCATTTTCCGCTGGTGAGTTGAAAACCCACCCTACACCTTTAATCATTTGGTATGTTTTACTATTGCAAGAAGATTACCACGCCATAGCATCGCTACGGCTCGTAATAATCATTTTGTGCGTTGTAGTTGGCAGGAATGCCCACTCTATAAGCACCTGCGGTGCTGATATTTTATTTCAAAATATCTATTTTTACTTTATAAATATTTTTTAGATACACTTTTTT